>JBOGLI010000173.1:0-1855 GCA_050746165.1 Terriglobales bacterium
CGCTTGGCGCTCATTGCAGCAATGCGGGAGTATGCGGAGCTTGGAAATGAAATCCTGCGACAGATGAGCTTAGAGGTGCTGGACGCCCGAAAAAAGGTGGCGATGCTCGGCGGGGTAGTGGCTCCCGGCACATACTCTGGCAACGTACGACATATCAGCTAACGGACTCGCTCCGCTGTTATTCATTGCAGTGCCGCTGAACGTGGCATACGATCGACTCACTAATCCATTTGCTTTGAGGCAAGGAACGTATGGCAGCCGCCACTGTCCTGCGGCCCCTTGTTGTCTGCGTTGACGACAACCGCGACCACGGCACCACCATGAGCGCGATAGTGAAGATGTGCGGCTTTGACGCGCTCTGCGCTGAGTCCGGCAAGGAGGCGTTGCGCGTCGTCCGGCAGCACCATCCTTCGGTGATCCTGTTGGACGTACAGCTTCCCGATTTCGACGGGTATACCGTTTATAAGTGCCTCAAGGCCGACGCTGGAACCGCCGACATTCCCGTCATCTTCTATACGGGAACTGGTGACGACGGAAGCAGGGCTAAGTCGCTTGGCGCGACGGCATTCCTGACCTACCCAGTCGAGCCGAGACACTTGTTTGTGATTCTTGATGCGGCGGTCAAACGTGCCGCGCTGCTAAGGCCAAAGCAATAATCTGTAGCGGCGAAGGCGGGACATCACGGATTGAGCAGATTGAAATTTCGGAGTCGCTGGCGCACTGCGGCGTTTGTCCCGACTCTCGCGTGTGGCATTAGTGTGTTCAGCCCGTGACCAACATCTGGGCGACGGCCCCCGTGCCGCGCTTCCCCGAAAGGGTGTACGAACGCCGCCGGGGGCTTTGAGTTGACTGACCTCCGCGTATGCACGTCTCGGCATTACTGGCATGAGAGCTTGCGCGTGCGAATCAAATCCAGCCAGTTCATCGCCGCCCGACGAAGTTCCAAGCTGCGCGACTTCAGAAAATGCCGATACAGCGGCTCCGCACACCCGCCAATCAGGTCGTACACCGCCGAGAACACCATCGCGGCTTCGCCTGTGGTGCCGGGCGCTGGCACGGGCTGCGCCAGAGCCATCGCCTCCAATTCCTCTGCAATTGCTCTGTATCGGTCTTTCGTGGGTGCCTGCCTGAGATCACGCGTAGCACCGGCTGGCGGTGAGGGGTTCAGTTCGACCTCAAGCGCAAAGAGCGGCATCGCGACTCGCCAGCAGCCCGAGTCCGTGTGCTTCAGAAAAATCAGGTACCGCTTGCCGGGTTGGAGATTGGCGATTGGCGGCCCCGAGTAGATGAACCCGCCGCCTGCCGGAATGTCTGGCAGGAACCACGTGAACGCAAGCTCCTCGCCGGGAACCGCCTCGCCCTGGAACACTCGGTCAACCTGCACGCGTGCATCGTGAGCCGTCAGCTTCCATCCATCTACGACTCTTGTTCCCACAGC
This sequence comes from Terriglobales bacterium, assembly GCA_050746165.1. Taxonomy (GTDB): domain Bacteria; phylum Acidobacteriota; class Terriglobia; order Terriglobales; family Acidobacteriaceae; genus DAISJI01. Next base: position 1,439 of record JBOGLI010000173.1, read on the forward strand.
CTGCGTACGTTGGATCGTCCCCGATACAACGAGGTCTGACATCCGCAGACGGTCGCGGAAATCGCCGGGGTAGACCCACGGGTATGCAGCGCTCGACGCTTGAGGCGGCAACATCGCGAATAACAGGACTAGTGCGGCTGCGGTCACATCAGTATGGACACCGGTTGAGGGCAGTGGGTGCCCCAGTCGAATGCCGGAGACGGCAGAACGCCTATTGCAGATCCCCATACCCAGCCCATGCCTCGGTGCGTCCGACTGGTGCGGAAGTTATACGTAGTTTTTGGGCCAACACGGCGGGGTGCTCCAGACGACTTGGCGACCCGGTGGTTCGCTCAAACCCGCCTTTATTTACTTTCTCCAACGACAGGAACTCTTTCCCGACTTCTGCGTCTAAACCGATCAGCAGCTAGACTGGCG
>JBOGLI010000174.1:0-9565 GCA_050746165.1 Terriglobales bacterium
GGCGAAGATGCCCGCGCCGGAGTTCCTCAACTACGCGGCCGGATCGGACGGCCCGAAAGAGGCGGACCGGCTGGTGCAAGAGATGGGACACGGGTGGCGGGAGTTGGGGTGAGATGATCGGGTCATCGGGCGATCGGGACATCGGGTCAACACTGTCTGCCGCGTTCTGTTGACCCGATGACCGAGTGGCCCGATGACCCGAAGGCGTTCACGCGCCTTGGTTTTGGGCGCCCGAAGGCGGCGCAACCTGCGCGGCGACGTACAGTGGCTCCTCGGGAATCACGATCCAGCACACGCCGTAAACCAGGAACAGCACCGGGAAGGTGAGGATCGCGAGGATCAGCCAGACCACGCGGATCACGGTCACATCGATATCGAAATACTCGGCAAAGCCGGCGCACACGCCGGCTACTTTGCGCATGGCTCGCGGCCGGACCAGCTTCTTGCGGGCCACAACTCCGGCCACGCGCACCCCGCAATAGGCGCAAAGATTCGCGTCGTCCTGGATAACTTTTCCGCAGTAATTGCAGTACATGGAGCACCCTCCAGATAATGATACGCGGGAGCCGAGGAGAAAGTTCGGAGGGTTGTTGGTTATTGGTTATTGGTTGTTGGTTGGACGTTTCCGGCAAAGGCGGACAAGAAATCCCGGAAATGACTACCAAGAACCAATAACCAAAAACCAAGAACAAGTTTCATCGCAGTGTGTACGGCTGTTTCAGGTAGCGCCGGGCCATTCCGGCGTGGTCGGAGGACTGGTCCATGGCGAGCAGCGACTCGTAACGGCGAACCGCCTCGTTGCGCTGGTGGAGCAGGTCAAACATCTCGCCGGCGCCCAGTTGCGCGCGCTGGCGGAGGTCGGGATCGACGCGGCCGGATGAGGCGACGATGTCGTATTCGCGTGCGGCGTCATCGAACTGCTTCTGGCCGCGCAGCGCCTCGGCCAGCCCGTAATGCACCATCTCCATCCGCGTCTGGCCCTGGGCAAAGATGCCGGCGCCGTCGTCGGAGATGATCTTGCGGAAGGCGGCGATCGCTTCCTGGCCCTGACCAGCGGCATTCATCAGGTTCGCGTCCTCGAGGCGGAAGAGGAAGTTGCGCGGAAAATCGTCGCACAGGCCGCCGACCAGCTTGAGCGCCTCGGGATAGCGCTGTTCGCGGCGCAAGAAGAGCGAAAGCGCAATCTTGGAATCAACCGCGGTTTCTCCGCCAGCATTGCCAGCGTCGTAGAGGTACTGAATTCCCTTCTGCTTGTTTCCGGAGAGCCCGATCACAGAGGCCGCAACTTTGACCGGCCAGGAAACGCTGGCAATCACGTAATTGTGTATGCCGACCGCCATCTTCGCGTCGGAGTAATTGGGGTTCAGCTCGAGGACGCGCTCATGATCACGGCGCGCGCCGACCGCGCTGCGCAGGGCGGCAAACCAGGACTTATCGATAAGTCCGATGTAGGTGGCGCGCAGTCCCCTTTCGACGCCCCGGGTGTAAAGGGCGTCCACATCGTTCGGGTTCTTCTTCAGCCGGGCTTCGGAGATTTGAAGGGACTGGTCCATGAGAGCTAAGATTTGTTCCTTAGCCCTAGGGTCGATCGGGAACTGTTTACTGGTTAGAAAACCGTTCTTGGCGTAGAGCTCGGTATCGAGCGCGCCGATGCGATAGAGCTCCTTGAACATGACCCCGCCGAGCAGGTGGTTGATGGCAAAAGCGTCGCCGGGATGGCTTTTTACCGCGGCTTCGAAGTATCGGATGGCCTGGTCGTACTCGAGGTTATAGAAGTGTTCGAAACCGGCGCGAGTGTCGGCGTCGTCGGGGCGGAAGTGCAGATGGGCGATGCCCGGGGCGGGTCCGGCTAACGCGGGAGTTACCGCAAAGGCAACCAGCGAAAGCAGTAGAAGCACGCGCTTCGGCCGCAAGCGCGAATAGCCGTAAGGTCTCATACGGGATTCTATGAGCAGTTTACCTGATTCCGGCACTAACCCGTAACGAGGTACAAACATTCACCCCCGAAGAAAGCAGTGCCACCATGATAAGCACCGAAGCCGGGTTCAAGCAGTACTACACGGAGAGTGAGGCCGCCCTGATGCTGGGCATCTCCGTCCACACGCTGCGTACACTGCTGGACGAACACGTGTTTAACGATGGATCCGAGCGCCCACCCGACTTGACCTTGCGCGCCTCAGACCTGGTGCTGCTCCGGTTCTGGCATAAATCGCGGCCGAATCCGAAGGTACTGCGCATGCCGCGGCGCGCGTAGCGAATCGAACGATTTTCCCGTTTGCGTAATTTCTTCCCGGCCCGAGCTGCCCGAGGTCTCTCCTGACGCGCCCAACTCCATCTTTTCTAACCTTTTACGGCTGTACCCTTTTGGTTCCCCGATTGCGACATACAAATTTGGTCGGAGGCAGCAAATGTCTGGAGCAGCCCGCAAATTTGACCAGGATTACTGGCAGCCGCCCAGGAGCACCGAGATGAGTGCAATCGATTACGGAGTTCCGGCGCCATCGCGCACGTTAGCTTGTTCCGCCTGCGGATCGGAGTTCGTGGTAGGCGCCAGGTTCTGCCACGTTTGCGGTGGCGAACGCACACTGGCCGGAGAGCGTGAGCGGAATTTCCTCGACTGGCTCGACTTCAGTCGCATCCGGCAGTCCATCGGCTTGCCGATCGCCTCGCTCGTGTGTTTTGGCCTCGGAGCCGCCTGCGTCGTGGCCGCCATCGTGACCGGATTGATCTATACGGCAACGACCGTGCTGGACTGGCAGGCGGTACAGATCTGGCGGATCGAATGGCTGCTGGCGTCGATGGTCGCGCTGGTCGCCGGTATCCTGCTGAAAAACGGCAGCTCGCAATAACACTTATTGCGGCGGGCGAGACGCCCGCGTTACATCGGACACGGTACCCCCCGTGTCCGTCTTTTTTGTCCCTGTTTGACTCGGACGTATAATCGCGCTTCCCCTGCAGGGGCACAGGAGGGAGTCTTGAAGATCCGCAGGTTCGCACTCGCAACCATTGTTACTTCATTCCTCGCGATTACCGCGCTGGCACAGATACCCACCGGAATTCCGCAATTTTCCGCCGACATGAAAAGCACGGGCCGCGGCGGGCCGGGCGGAGCCATGAACGGCAAGATCTATTTCGGCGACAAGAAAATGCGTTTCGACATGAACATGGGCGGCCGCGAACAGTTCATGATCCACGACATGGCATCACAGACCAGCTACATGGTGATGCCGCAGCAAAAGATGTACATGGAATTCAACTCGGCGATGGGACGCGGCCGCGGGCCGGGCGCGCGCATGAACGACATCAAACCGGTGGACCCTTCGAATCCCTGCGCCGCCGATCCGAACTACACCTGCAAGAAAGAGGGGACGGAAGAGGTGAACGGCCGCTCGTGTGACAAGTGGGTGTTCACCAACAAATCGAACCCCAGCGACACGCGCACCGTCTGGGTGGACCAGAAGCTGCACTTCCCGATCAAGACGCAGAGCACCGAGGGCGATACCTGGGAACTGACCAATATCCAGGAAGGCTCGCAGCCGGCGTCACTGTTCGAAGTGCCGTCCGGTTACCAGAAGATGGACATGGGCGGCATGATGGGTCGGCGGCCGCAGGACTAGGCTTCAGTCGTCGGTCTTCAGTCTTCAGAGAAAACACGAAAAGGCCCCAGGACTAATTCTGGGGCTTTTGAATTTTCGGCCATGTGCCTTGAGCCATGAGCCTTGAGCCATCCTTTACATCGTACTCGATTGGGAATTCGGCGGCTGCATTACCTTCACGGTTCTTGCCTTGTAGTGCGTACCCGCAAATTCGGCGGAGACGACAACCGAGGTGCCGACGATGACGTCATCGTTGACGACTCCGGGATCGAAGCGCAGCTCGTAGGTCTTGTCGTCGCTCTGGTTGTGCACCGCGAGGACGCCATCTTTGAGATCGAGGTGTGTCACCGGGCCGGCGAAGGTGAAACTCGCGCCGGGCATGGCGAGGATATCGATTTCCCGGGCTGTATCACCGTTGTGGTAATTGGAGGCGAAGCGGACCGCGATCAGGGAACCGGGAATCAGGTCCTGGCGCGAATCGGCGCCGTTGCCCGAGATCTTCGTATCGGGTCCGACATGAAGGTAGACCGGTCCTTGCGACAGCTCATCGCGAATGATCAGCACGCCCGTGTCAGGCCGGTACTGCGTGATCTGACCGCGGGCGTCGGCAGGCTTCAGCGAGGTGACCACGCGCACGTTGCGAGCGAACAGGTGGTTGTCGCGATCGAGCATGGAATCGACATAGACGTGCTCACCCTTCGCGAGGGCCTTGTACGTCGCAGGGGCATCGTCGCGGAAAAGATGGCTGCGCTCGTCATAGCCGAAGGTCATCTTCCGGTTACTTCCGAAGACGCGAACGGTAATGCGCTGGCGGATCGGATCCACCTTCTGCACCGTGCCGCCGATGAGCGCAACACGTCCCTTGGGCATGGGCGGGACGCCGAAGCGGGGATCGTTCGCGTCCATGGTCTCGGTGTCGGAAACGTCATCGGGAATTACGGTGTCGTTCTTCGCCGGTTTGGTGGCGGTGGCGTTTTTCTGCGGCGGCGCCGATTGTGCCGTCGCCGGCAATGCGACAAACAAGAGCAGCGAGAGTAGGAACGCCAGGGGTAAAACCAGGAAACGATTGCGAGTCATCCAACAGCTCCTCAGGTTCGGCCGTGCAAGTCGGGTGCCAGATTGAAGGCGAGCGGCAGTTCTGGTCCGCCGCTCTGCCTCGCCATTAGGATGCCCGGCGGAGCCTCTGAGTTAGCACCGGAAACGCCAAAAAGGGCATAGGAATTCGCCGCCGTTGGCAAACTCGTAACGGGAATTCCCATCCAATCAGGCGAAAGCGGCTGCTCACCATGGCACGTGTGTTGCATCCGTTTTCTCTGAAGTTGGAGGTCCATTCCCGGTCATGAGGCCTAATCCCCTGGTATTGTCCCCGGTCCTCGCACTCCTATTGATCACGGGCGCCGCCGCTCAAGACCGCGCGCTGAGAATCCCGCTGCCCAAGCGCGACATCACCACCCCGGTGCAAAAGCTGAACCGGGAAGGCGTGAAAGCGCTGAAGAAACATAAGCTGGCGAAAGCACAGCAACTGTTCTATCGCGCCTACCTGCTCGATCCGAACGATCCCTTCACGCTCAACAACCTCGGGTATGTCTCCGAGATGCACGGCAACATCGACCGGGCGGAGCGTTATTACGAGTTGTCGGCGGAGAATACGTCGGAGGCAACCGTCGCGATGGCCAGCATTCCGGACGCGAAAGGCAAGACGATCGCGTCGGTCGCCGGACACGTCGGCGATCATGGCATGGAGATCAATCGGTATAACGTCCAGGCGATGGGCCTGCTGATGAAGGACCGTGCCTCGGAAGCCGATCTTGTCCTGCAAAAGGCGCTCGAGCTCGACCCGCACAATCCGTTCACCCAGAACAATATGGGGTATGCGAAGGAGAAAGAGGGCGAGTACGAGAAGGCATACGCCAACTACAGCCGGGCCGCGAATTCCGGCAGCGACCAGCGCATCATCGTCGCCATGAAGGACGGATGGCGCGGAAAGAAGATCAGCGACGTGGCGCGCGACAACGCCAAGGCCCTTAGCAAGATGATGGAGAGGGGCGAGACGATGGAGGCCAAGGTCGCCCGCCTGAACCTGCAGGGAGTCTCGGCGATTAACCGTAACGACCGCACCACCGCGCGGCAGGATTTCGAGCGCGCCTACAAGATGGCGCCGCAGGATGCCTTCACCCTGAACAACATGGGGTACTTGGCGGAGCTCGACGGCGACCAGGAAACCGCGGACTTCTACTACGAGAAGGCGCAGGAAGCCGATCACAATGGCGCGATTGCCGCCGTGGCAACGCGGAAAGAAGTTGAGGGCAAGCCGATCCGGACAGTGGCAGCCTTCGGCGACAACGTCATCAGCACTCGCATGGAAGCCGAGCGCGAGGCGCGCGCCGCCGAAGGTGGACCGGTAATCCTCCGCCGCCGCGATGGAAGCGTGGTGGTCGATCCGGACAAACCGCCTCCGCCAGCCGACGAGGAGCCGATCGGGAATGAGCCGTCGCAGCCGGAGAATCCGTCCAAGATCATGCAGCCGCTTCCCGAGAATCAGCAGCCGCCTGCTGCCAATCAGCCGCCATCGAACAACCCTGGCCAAGTGACGCCGCCGCTGCCCGATAACCAGCAGCCGCCCACCTCCAACACCCCGCCGTGGGAGAAACCAGCGCCGAACCAGGGCGGAAATCAGCCGGCGGGGAATCCGGGCGGTGTGATGCCGCCGTTGCCGGATAACCAGCAGCCGCCCGCGGCACAGCCGAAACAACAGCAGCCTCCAGCGACACAGGCCAAGCCAAAACAAGGCGCGGTCGTCGATGGAATCATGCAGCCGCTACCGGACAATCAGCAGCCGCCGGAGACACAACAAAAGCCGTCGCAGCCGCCGCCGAAGTAGTGCCCGGGCTTCGGACTCTGGGCTTCGCGCTTCGGGCTCTGGGCTTCGGGCTTCGGGCTCTGGGCTTCGGGCCCAAGGTCCAGGGCCCAAGGCCCATGAAAAGCTGAAGCACGCTGGACGTGCTGGTCGAGGCTTTTGCTAAGCACTCGGCACTTCTTATTTGTGGGACTTCGCGGTTTTCTTGGGAGTTGAATCTTCCTTCAGGATTTTGGCGATTTCCAGCGCCCGCTGGCGGATGATCCCATCACTGGAATTCGTGCCTTTATAGGTTGAACCGAAATCCTGGTTCCAGACCATCTTCCCTGTACGGCGGTCCTTGAGAAAGGTAGTGACCCGCTTGGCGGACTTGCCTTCATCGACCCGGGTGACGATCAAGCCGGTGAGGACGGAATCGGCCTGAGGCTCGAAATCGACGACCTTAAACCCGGCCCGGCCCAATTCGTAGCCAAGCGCCGTCCGCAACTGGTCGGCGTCATCGCCGGTTCCCATGCTGCCGACGAAGATTTTTCCGGGCTTCACGACGGAAGGTTTGGTCTGGGCCGCAACCATGACGGCCAACACTAAGGGGATCGTCCCCACTACAAGCCAGCGCATCGCAATATCTTGCACCGCCGGGCGGGTGTCGCTCAAGTACCAAACGTAATGCAGCTACTTGGGAAAATGGTTCAGCGGCCCCACGCCACGCCCGATGCCCGGTGCCGAACGGATGGCGTCGGCAACGTATTTCTTCGCTTGGGCAACGGCCTCGGTAAGTGTGCTGCCGAGCGCCATGCGGCAAGCCAGGGCCATAGCAAAGGCGCATCCGGTGCCGTGCGTCGAACGAGAGTCGATTCTCGCCGCCGGATACTCCCGCTCGAGTCCTGCGTACCAGAGAAGATCGACCGGAACCTCTAAATGTCCGCCGGTAACAACGACCGCCCGGGCGCCGATTGCGGCAAGCGCTTCGGCAGCCGCACGCATTCCGTCGAGGTCACGCACATCCATCCCGGTCAACGCGGCGGCCTCGTCTAGATTCGGTGTGACGACGTCGGCCAGGGGCAAGAGCCGGGTACGCAGGATTTCCAGCCCCTCGGGATTCAGCAGAGGCGTCCCGGAGGAGGCCTTCACGATGGGGTCAAGGACGACGTTGGGCGGCCGGTAGGATTCCAGGAACTCCGCAACTCGGCTGGCAGCCTCCGCCGAGCCGAGCATTCCGATGTGAACTGCCTGAAAACCAGTATCGGCAGCCAGTTCGGCCAGGGTATCGGAGATTGTCTGCCCGCTGACCGGCTCGACCTGGCGTACCCCCAGGGTCGACTGGACGGTGAGGGCGGTAATGCAGGCGAGGGCGTAACAACCATGGGCGGCGGCGGTCTTAACGTCGGCGGTGACACCCGCGCCCGAGGAAGGGTCGAATCCGGCGATCGTAAGCACCACGGGCGGGGCCATCGGCGGCAGTGTAGCAGGACCAGGCACGAGGCACGGGGCGTGAGGCACAAGGCACGAGGGCCGAGAGCCGTTTGCGATTGTTAATTTGAGATTACGAAAGCCTCCAAGGGCCGATGAACCTCACGCCTCGTGCCCCGCGCCTCATGCCGTTCCAGTCACCTTTTCACCCTCACCTTAGGAAAACTTTCCCAGTCGGGCCAACGCCCCAAGGGGCGCCTCCGTCTAATGAAAAGGCGCTAGAAAAGGTCAGGTTTTGGCCCGGCATCGTCTAGGCCAAGAGACTGGGAATGTCAAGCGGAATTTGGACCGAGCGAACCAACGTGGTTGACCTTTCCGGTTTTATTTCTATAGACTTAGGGGATTCGCACCTCGGGGGAGGGCGGACTGTACGACCCCGGTTTCAGCAGAAGAACGCAGGGCCGAGTCAACGCCAAACATCGAGGTATATGCATGCGACGATTCACGACCATCATCCTGGCGATCGGATTTGCGATCCCCAGCCTGACGGCCCAGAACCGCTCCGCGGATCCACCGGCGAAGCCGACCCAGGCCGCCCAGAAGGATGTCGCGGTTAAGCGACATTGGTACCAGATCGGCAAGGCCTCCTGGTACGGCCCCAAGTTCCAAGGCAAAGAGACCGCCAGCGGCGAGACCTTCGACATGTACGACCTGACCGCCGCCCACCGGAAGCTGCCGCTGGGCACCCTCGTGCGGGTGACCAACCTCGAAAACGGCAAACAGGTAACCGTCCGTATTAACGACCGCGGGCCGGTTTACCACTCCCGCATCATCGACTTGTCCATGAAAGCCGCCAAACTGCTCGGATTGAAGGCCGCCGGTGTCCAAACCGTCCGACTGGATGTGATCGCCGTCCCACAGGAGCTGGCGATCGACTTCGGTGGCGCCCCCTTGAGTTCTGGGCGGTAATCTCCTACTACGACTTTTCCATAGCTCCACCCGGCGCCGATTTGCTAGGGTGGATGGGGAGGCATGCCATGGCCGCACGTGACCAGCTAATTGTCGCCTTGGACGTCCCCAATGCCGCGGAGGCGCAGCGCCTGACCGGGCTGATCGGCGATGGAGCAGGCGCCTTTAAGATCGGCAAACAACTCTTTACCGCCGAGGGACCCCAGATCGTGCGCGATCTGGTCGCCTCCGGCCGGAAGGTATTCATCGACCTCAAGTTCCACGACATTCCCACTACCGTGGCTGGGGCGGTCGCGTCGGCGGCGCAGCTCGGGGTGTCCATGCTGACGGTCCACGCCAGCGGCGGCTCCAAGATGCTGAAAGCGGCCGTCGAGGCGGCGGGTAGCGGGCCTAAAGTCCTGGCTGTTACCGTGCTCACCAGCCTGTCGAACGAAGACCTCGCCGAGATTGGTATCGCAGGCCGTGTCCGCGATCAGGTCCTTCGGCTGGCAGCACTGGCCCGGAGCGCTGGATGCCCGGGAGTCGTGGCCTCACCCAATGAGGTTTCCGAGATTCGTCGCGGACTGGGCGCTGGCTTCGACATCGTTACGCCGGGGATCCGTCCGGCCGGCGCCGACAAGGGCGACCAGGCCCGGGTGGCGACGCCGTCGGAGGCAATCTTCGCCGGCGCGACTTACCTGGTGGTCGGCCGGCCGATTACCGGAGCCAACGATCCCGCCGCGGCTGCCCGCAG
>JBOGLI010000175.1:0-6660 GCA_050746165.1 Terriglobales bacterium
ATGATGACCTATGTTGCGCAGCAGGTGAACGGCTCGAACGTCTCCACCTTCGAGGGCCGCGAGCTTGACTGGTCGAAGTGGCAGCGCCTCACCATGCGCGAAGCCATCATCAAGTTCTGGCCTGAGAACGCAGGCGGTAAGCCGGAAATGTCCGACTTCGCGACCGCGGAATCCGTTGGCGCATTGGTCAAGCGCCTCAACGCCGCGCACCATCCGCACATGCCCTACGATCCGAAGGATCCGGCGGGCAAGACGATCGCCGCGTTGTTTGAAGCCGTCGCCGAGGAGCACCTCTTCGAGCCGACGATGATCTACGACTTCCCGCGCGCGGTCTCGCCGCTCTCCAAGAAGAAAGAAGATGAGCCCGACTGGGTAGAGCGCTTCGAGGTCTTCGCCGGAGGCATGGAGATCGGCAACGCTTTCAGCGAGCTCAACGATCCCGAGGACCAGCTCGCCCGCTTCCAGGACCAGGTGAAGGCGCGCCAGGCGGGCGACGAAGAGGCAATGGTCGAGGTCGATTACGACTACGTCCGCGCCCTCTCCTACGGGCTGCCGCCGACTGCCGGATACGGCCTCGGAGTAGATCGTGTCACGATGTTGCTGACCGGCGCCCGCTCCATCCGCGACGTCATTCTCTTTCCGCTCCTGCGCCCGGAAAAGCTCACCAGCGCCACACAAACGGCGGAGCCGGACGCAGAACCTTAGACTTAAACAGTCGGTTTTTGTCATCCCGAGCGAGGGCTTTAGCCGAGTCGAGGGACCTTTTGTTTAGCGTTATGACTTTCGCACTTGATTCAAATTCCCGCCGCCGCCTCGGCTATCGCCTCATCGACGCCATCGACGACTACTTCTCCTCCCTGTCCACCCGTCCCGTCCAACTTCCCGCCGAGCAGCGCATCTTTACCCAACTGACGGACGCAATACCCGAGCTGCCCGCCGAGGACATTAACCGCGCCCTCGAAGACCTAACTCGCGAGTTAATCGACAAGGGATTCCACGTACCCAGTGCCAACTACTTCGGCCTGATGAACCCTACGCCGACCTATATGGCGGTGCTTGCCGAGGCGCTCATCGCCGCCCTCAATCCGCAGATCGCCACCATGGCGCGCTCGCAACTCGCGTCGCGAATTGAGCACGAAACGGTCCGCTGGATCGCCGAACGCTGCGGTTACGGCAGCGATGCCGGCGGCACCTTTACCTCGGGTGGCGCCGAGGCGAACTTCAGCGGCATCGCGCTCGCCCTCGCCGCGCACTTTCCCGAGTCAGTCGAGAACGGTATCGCCTCCATCGGCGCGCGCCCGGTGCTCTACGCCTCCGCCGAAAGCCATCACTCCATCGACAAGTCTGCCGGACTTCTCGGCATCGGCCGCAGTGCCGTCCACCGCGTGCCGGTGAACGACCGCCTCCACCTGCGCGTCGACGAGCTCGAGAAGATGATCGACCGCGACCTCGCCGCCGGTCATCGTCCCTTCTGCGTGGTAGCGACCGTCGGGACCACCAATTCTGGCGCGGTCGACAATCTTGCGGCGATCGCCAACGTCTGCGCCCGCCGCATGCTCTGGCTGCACATCGACGGCGCGTATGGCGGCGCGCTGGTTTTTTCCGACCAGCATCGCGACATCATTCGCGGCATCGAGCGCGCCGACTCCATCACCGTCGATCCCCACAAGTGGCTGGCCATGCCCTTTGCCGCGGGCGTGATCGTCACCCGCCGCTCCGAATTGCTGCGCCAGGCATTCGAGGTCACGACGCCCTACATGCCGCGCGACCCCGGCGCCACCGTGGTTGATAATTTCAAAATCTCCACCCAGTGGTCGCGCCGCGTGAACGCACTCAAACTTTGGCTGACCCTGAAAGTTCACGGCCGGCAAGCGTACGAAGAACACATCGACCGCCAGCTACGCCTCGCCCGCCAGTTCGCTGATTGGGTACGCCAGTCGGAAAACTACGAGCTCTTCGTCGATCCCGACCTCACCATCGTGAACTTCCGCGTGAAGTATGCCGGCGACGAGCAAGCCACCGCCGCCGCCAACAGGAAGGTAGTGGACGAGGTCACGCGGGACGGCACCCGCTGGATCTCCGAAACCACCGCCGCCGGCCGTAGCGTCATCCGCATGATGATCATCAGCTACTTGACCGATGAATCGAACCTGCAAGGCTTACAGGACGCGCTCACCACCGCGGCGTCCAATCAAAAATCAAAAATCGAAAACCAAGAATGAATTAATTTCGCCGGCTCGCAGTTCCCATTTAGGTCCCACGCACCCCGTTCGCTGCCCCATTCCGCCCCTCGCTCGCCGTTTTCGCATTCCCGAATCGACCACCTCACATGCCCCTGTGAGGTATCGCACAGACCCGGCGGTCACCGGCGGGCTAAACCTTTTCTCTACATGAGCATTAACATTGGCTTGGACATCGGCGCTGTCAGCCTGAAGCTCGCCGCGGTCGGCGACCCGAGCGACTCCGCCCTGCTACGCCGGTTGATCGAGCGCAATCCCGACGGCTTCTTCTCCGCGCCCGCGCCCGCCTCCAGCTCGCTCGCCGGACGCCCTCTCATCCTGTCTCGCTACCGCCGCATCCAGGGCACTCCGATGCAGTCCACCTTCGACTTGCTCAAGGAACTCTACGAGCACGTGCCGGAAGAAAACGTTGAAGGCATCCGCGTCACCGGCTCCGGCAGCGAACTGATCGCCAAGCTCCTCGGCATTTATTTCGAGAATGAATTCCGCGCCGTCGCCAAGGGCGTCCGCGAATTCTATCCCGACATCCGTACCGTCTTCGAGATGGGCGGCGAGACTTCGAAGTACCTCCACCTCGAGCCCAGCGCGAAATCGAAGTACCTCGGCATCGTCGATTACCAGTCCTCCGGCGACTGCGCGGCCGGCACCGGTTCCTTCATCGACCAGCAGGCCTCGCGTCTTCTTTATACGGTCGATCAAGTCGGCCCCGCCGCTTGCGCTGCGACCTGCGCCGCCCGGGTCGCCGGACGCTGCTCGGTCTTCGCCAAGTCCGACATGATCCACGCCCAGCAGAAGGGCTACTCCACCGACCAGATCCTGCGCGGCCTGTGCGATGCCGTCGCGCGCAATTTCAAGTCCGCTATCGTCAAGGGACGCCACGTTGTCCCGCCGGTAGCATTCGTCGGCGGCGTCGCCATGAACCTGGGCGTGCGCAATGCCATGCTCGAAGCGTTCCAGCTTGGTGAAAACGATCTCATCGTGCCCGAACTTTACTGCTGGCTGGGTGCGCTGGGCGCGGCAATCTTCGAAACCGCCGAGACGCGGAAGAAAACATTCAAGAAAATCCACCAGCTCCGCCAACATGCCGGCAAACAGACCTTCGCCTGCTCCGACCCGCTCTCGATGGACAACGTCCTGCTGCTTCGTGACCGCATCACCGAACCAGCAGGTTCCCCAATCACAACTCAGAAATCAGAAATCGGAAATGCCGTCGACTCGTATCTCGGCATCGACATTGGCTCCGTCAGCACCAATCTCGTCGTCATCGACACCGCCGGCAATCTCTTGCACGAAATCTATCTCCGCACGCAAGGACGCCCCGTCGAGGTCGTCGACCGCGGCCTGCGCGAGATTGAAGACGCATTCGGCGATCGGCTCAACATCCTCGGCGTCGGCACGACCGGCTCCGGACGCGAACTGATCGGCGAACTCGTCGGCGCTGACACCGTTAACGACGAGATCACCGCGCACAAGACCGGCGCCTTCCACGTCTCCAACCAATTGCAGATGGAGACGGTCGACACGATCTTCGAAATCGGCGGACAGGATTCCAAGTACAACCGCATCGACGACGGCGTCGTCGTCGACTTCACCATGAACGAAGCCTGTGCCGCTGGCACAGGATCGTTCCTCGAGGAGCAGGCCGAAAAGCTCGGCGTCTCCATCAAGGGCGAATTCGCGGAGCTCGCACTTGCCTCCACCAACCCTGCTCGTCTCGGCGAGCGCTGCACCGTGTTCATGGAGCGCGACGTCACTTCGCTGCTCCTCAAGGGCGCGGAGGTCGGCGATCTCTGCGCCGGTCTCGCTTACTCGGTCGCGCTCAACTACCTGAACCGCGTCGTCCGCGGGCGCAAGATCGGCAACTGCATCTTCTTCCAGGGCGGCACCGCCTATAACGACGCCGTCGCCGCCGCCTTCTCGCAGATCCTCGGCAAGCGCATCATCGTCCCGCCGCACAACGGAGTGATTGGCGCCATCGGCATGGCCCTGCTCGCCAGCGACGTGATGCGGAAGAAGCAACAGCCGAGCAAGTTCCGCGGCTATCGCCTCGACCAGGTCGATTTCAAAACGCGCGAGTTCACCTGCCGCGCCTGCTCGAATTTCTGCGACATCAAGGAATTCAACATCGAGGGACAGCGCACCTACTGGGGCGACAAGTGTTCCGACAAGTTCCGCAAGCGCGCACGCACCGACCGCCGGCCGGTCATCGACGACCTCGTCGATTACCGCGATCGCGTGCTCGAAGCCGCGCTGCGTCCGCCCGCCGGCAATCGCCCCAAGGTTGGCATCCCGCGCACGATGTTCTTCTACGACCGCTTCCCCTTCTGGTGTGCCTACATGCAGGAGCTGGGTTTCGACGTCGTCACATCGCCGCGCACCGACCCGGCCATTGCCGCCGCGGGCGATGAGCTCGCTATCGCGCAACCGTGCTTCCCAGTGAAAATCGCACATGGTCACGTGCAGAAGCTGTTCGACATCGGCGTCGATTACGTTCTCGTGCCCAACGCGATGAATGAGCACTCGCCATCGTCCGAGCAGGAGTCCCACCTCTGCCCGTGGAACCAGACGTTGCCGCACGTGCTGCGCGCCGTCCCGCAGATCGACTCCGACCGCATGCTCCTCCCCATCGTGAATTTTCGTTACGGCCGCCGCCACGTCGAGCGCGAATTGGGGAGTTGGGCAAAGGACCGCTTGAAGATTTCGCGACGCATCAGCGATCGCGCCGTCGCCGCCGCCTACGCCGCGCAGGGCGAATTCACGGAAGCGTTACGCGATGCCGGAGCGCGCGCCCTGCGCCAGATCGAGCAAGCGGGCGAGCCGGCGCTGGTTCTCGTCGGACGTTCCTACAATCTCTACGACCGCAGCATCAACTGCGACATCCCGCGCAAGCTCCGCGCCCAGTACGGCGCCAACGTCGTGCCAATGGATTTCCTTCCGCTCGACGACGAGGACGTCACCGACGTGAATCCGAACATGTACTGGAACTCGGGCCGCCGTATCCTGGCCGCCGCGCGCATCACCCGCCGCAACCGCAACCTGCACCTGGTGTACGTGACCAACTTCAAGTGCGGTCCCGATTCGTACATCAAGTCGTTCCTCGGCGACGCGTCCGGCAAGCCCGGGCTGGTACTGCAATTCGATGGTCACGCCAACGACGCGGGCTTCATCACCCGGTGCGAAGCCTATCTCGATAGCAAGGGGTTCCTGCGATGCTAGGCCACCAGCACGTCCCGCGCAGAATCGGCGCCGATCACGCTCTTGCCGGCAAGACCATCTACATCCCCGCCATGGCGCAGGGCAGCGTGGACGCCTTTGCCAGCGTCTTCCGCTCGCTCGGCATCGACGCCCATCCCACGCGGCCTTCGAACGAGCGCACGCGCGAGTTGGGCGCGAAGTTCACCGCCGGTGACGAATGCTATCCGGCGAAAGTCACGATTGGTGACTTCCTTCGCATCCTCGAGCAGCCCGGCTTCGATCCCAGCAAGACCGTCTTCTTTATGGCGACCGCCGACGGCCCCTGCCGCTTCGGCCAGTACGCGCCCTATCTGCGCAAGTTGCTGCGCGATGCAGGCTATCCCGATGTCCAGGTGCTCGCACCCACCAGCAAGGACGGCTACTCCGGCATGGGCGACGTCGCCCGACCCTTCATGCGCGCTGCCTGGCGCGCGATCGTCTCCGCCGACCTGCTGCGCAAGGCGCTGCTGAAGACGCGTCCGTATGAGCTTCACGCCGGCGATGCCGACCGTTGTTTCGATGTCTGCCTCAAGGACCTGTGCGACACCATCGCCGCCAGTTGCGCCGATGCCAAGTGCCAGCTCGATTCCGTGGTTGCCAGCCTTAAGCGGGCCCGCGAGCGCTTCCGCCGCGTCCCCGCCGACTACCAGCGCAACGTGCCGCTCATCGGCGTCGTGGGCGAGATTTTCTGTCGCCTGAACAACTTCTCCAACGATGACCTCGTCCGCAAGCTCGAGTCCTACGAAGCCGAAGCCTGGCTGAGCGACATCACGGAGTGGATCGGGTACACCAACTCCGAGCAGGTCCGCCGCCTCAAGCTCGTCGGCCGCGGCCTCTCGCTCGACATGGGCAAGACCATTCTCCGCGACCACATCCAGCACGAGGACGAGAAGGCGATGTACGCGCCCTTCAAGGACGACATGGTTGGCTACGAGGAACCCCCGATCGCCGAGGTCCTTAAGTGCGCCGAGCCTTATCTTCCCGTCTCCGGCGCGATGGGCGAGATGGTGCTCTCCGTCGGCAAGGCCGCTTACCTCGCCGAGCACGGCGCGGACGGCATCATCGACATCAGCCCCTTCACCTGCATGAACGGCATTGTGAGCGAGGCGATCTATCCCAAGCTGAGCAAGGATTTCGGTGGGATTCCCATCCGCAACTTCTATTTCGACGGCACGCAGTCGGACCT
>JBOGLI010000176.1:0-2755 GCA_050746165.1 Terriglobales bacterium
CATCCGCAAGGGTGGGGTAAGGGTGAAAAGGTGCGGTAAGAGCGCACCGGGCGGCCAGTAATGGCCGTTGCATGGCAAACCCCACACGGAGCAAGACCAAATAGGGGACGATGCGGCAGCAATGTCGCGGCATGCCGGCTCGCCGTGCCAACCCGAATGGGCGCCCAGCAATGGGCGGAAGTCCCGGGTAGGTCGCTACAGGCTCGCAGTAATGCGGGTCGCAGAGGAATGACCGTCACGCCAGCAATGGCGGACAGAATTCGGCTTACAGGTCCAACTGCCGATTCATTTCTCCAGATTCTTTCTCAACTCCACCTGAGATCCGCTACGGTGCCGCTCTGGTTCGCATCATAGTTACGGTCGGCCAAAGTGTGCCAGTCGCTCAGCACCCCAATTGATGGCCCAGGAGGGTGGGTGGAAACTGCGAAAATCAACCCGGATCATCACGCCCAAGCACGCCTGAAGAGCGGAGTCGCCGGTCTGGACGATATCCTGAACGGAGGATTCCCGGCTTATCATCTTTATCTGCTCGAGGGCGATCCAGGGACGGGGAAGACGACGGTCGCCTTGCAATTCCTGCTGGAAGGCACTCGCGCTGGCGAACGCTGCCTGTATGTGACGCTCTCGGAATCGAAAAGCGAGTTGGAGGGAGTGGCGCACTCGCACGGGTGGGAGCTGTCGCAGATTCCCGTTTTCGAGATGGCCCTGCAGGACCAGGACATCGATCCTGAATCGCAATACACCGTCTTCCATCCCGCCGACGTGGAACTGGCGGACACGACCGCCGCCGTGCTGAAACGCGTGGACGAGATTCAACCGAGCCGGATCGTTTTCGACTCGCTCTCCGAATTGCGCATGCTGGCCAGGGACCCTTTGCGGTATCGGCGGCAGATCCTGGGCCTGAAGCGTTACTTCGCGGGACGGAAATGCACCGTGCTCCTGCTGGACGACCGCACGGCGGAAGGCCACGACCTTCAACTGCAGAGCATCGCGCATGGCGTGATCATGATGCAGAGCCTGGAACGGGAGTTTGGAGTGAAGCGACGCCGGCTGGAAGTAAGGAAGCTGCGCGGCTCGCGTTTTCGCGAGGGCTATCACGATTACACCATTGAGACAGGCGGGGTGGTGGTGTTTCCGCGGCTGGTCGCGTCCGAACACCAGCCCGGGCACAACATGAAACCGGTGTCGAGCGGAATGGGCGAACTGGACCAACTCCTGGGAGGCGGCCTCGACAGCGGCACGAGCACGCTGCTGATGGGACCGGCGGGTTGTGGGAAGTCGACCATCGCGGCGCGCTACGCCGTGGCTGCCGCGGAACGTGGGGACAAGGCGGCCTTTTTCACCTTCGACGAGACGCTCTCCACGCTCAAACATCGCTGCGCCGGCCTCGGTATCGATATCGCGGGCAAGGTGAGCGCCGGGCAAATCTACCTATCGCAGATCGACCCGGCGGAAATAGCGCCGGGTGAGTTCGTGCACCAGGTCCGCAAGCTGATCGAGGAGACAGGCGTCAAAGTGCTGGTGATCGACAGCCTGAACGGGTTCATGAACGCGATGCCCGGCGAAGATTTCCTCACGCTGCAATTGCATGAACTGCTGTCGTACCTGAACCAGCTGGGGGTGACGACTATTTTCACGCTTGCGCAGCATGGATTGATCGGGCCGACGATGATAGCGCCGGTGGACGTCAGCTACCTCGCGGATACGGTCCTGCTATTCCGATACTACGAACTGAATGGCGAACTCAGAAAGGCGCTTTCGGTCCTGAAGAAGCGTAGCGGCGCCCACGAGCGCGCCATCCGGGCGCTCTCGTTTTCGAACGGAACAGTCAACGTCGGGCCGGCGTTGACCGAGTTCCATGGCGTGATGACGGGCGTGCCACAAATCGGTGGCATTCCCGTCAAGAACTCATCCGAGAAGGTAACCAACTGACACTGGGATGAACGAGTTTCGAATCATTGTGGTAGCGCCCACGGGCCGCGACAGCGAACTGATCTGCCAGCTCCTGCGGCGTACCGGGCTTGAGCCATTCGCGGCACGCGATTATGCGCGGGCCTGTGCCGAGGCCGAGAATGGCATCGGTGCATTCCTTATTGCCGACGAGGCGCTGGACAGGGAGAGCATCGACTGTTTCAGCAAAGTGATCGCCGGCCAGCCGCCGTGGTCGGACTTGCCGGTGATCGTGCTGATTGGCGCAGGACAGAGCATTGCGACGGGCGAAGTGCGCCGCAAAATGCGGGAGCCGCTGGGAAACGTGTTGCTGGTGGAGCGGCCGGTCCGCCCCGATACGCTGGCCAGTACGGCGCGCAGTGCGATCCGGGCGCGCAAGCGGCAATACGACGCGCGCGACGCCGCCAATGCGTTGCGCAAATCGGAAAAGCTGGCCGTAGCGGGACGGCTCGCCGCCAGCATCGCGCATGAAATCAATAATCCGCTGGAAGCAGTCACGAATCTTTTGTTTCTCATGCGGTCGTCGAAGTCGCTCGACGAGGTCCGGGAATATCTCGCGACGGCCGAGGGCGAACTGGAGCGCGTGGCGGAGATCACCCGGCAGACGCTTCGTTTTTACCGCCAGGACAGCAAAGCGGGGACGGTCGACGTCGGGGCGCTGCTCGACTCCGTCATGGTCCTTTACACCCCACGCATGTCCGCGACCGGCGTGAACGTCGAGCGGGATATTCCGGAGGGGTGCAAACTCGTCGGCTTCGCCGGAGAGCTTCGGCAGGTGATGGCAAATCTTGTAAGAAACGCGCTG
>JBOGLI010000177.1:0-6678 GCA_050746165.1 Terriglobales bacterium
AATCGACGATGCTTGGGGCCGGCGGTGCAGCAGCGTTTGCGGAGGGAACAAGTGACAACCCCACCCTAGCAAAACCGGCTAGGGTGGGCCACCCAGTCGAGAAGGCCGATGCGCGCTTCTGCGGCGCGGGAGTGGCAGTCAACTGCTGCAGCTCGGCGACGTTGACCTTATCGGCGTGCAGCGTGAACTGCAGGCGCGGCGCGCTGAAATTCTGCACCGTCATATTGCCAGTGGCATTCGTGTGGCCGACGGAAGCCGCCAGGTTCTGCATCGTCATCGAGTTGCTGGTGAAGCGCAGGTCGGCATTGCGGACGTTCACCGGCTGCGTGAGGCTCGGCGTCTTAATGCTGGCGTTCGCGATCTTGCCCGAACCCGATAACTGCAGTGCCGAAGCGTTCTTGATGGGCCCGGCGGCGTGCAGGTCAAGATTGATGGTGCCGGTGCCGTCCATGCCTTCCACGGCGCTGACACCGTAGGCGCGCGCCATCGCGAGCAGTTCCGAGAGCTGCGAGTTGGCAGTGCGGATGGTGGCGTCGATCACCGGCGACGGCGAGGTGTACTTCGACAGCGCGAACTGCACCGCCAGGTTCGTTCCGCCGGTGGTTGCGGTGAAGGGAGCGGAGCGGATCTCGTCGGGCGTCATCGTAAGCGCCAGGCTATTGACGCTCACAGGCTGCTTCAGTCCGGAGCCGCTAACGCGCACGTTCGACGCGTTCAAGGTTCCGTTCAGCGCTGGTGCGTTTGCGGGACCGTTAGCGCGAAGGTCGGCATCAATTCCGCCGCTCACCTGCATGCCGGGAGCGACGGCCACGCCGAACGACGAAGCCAGGCGCGCGACCTCCTGGATGTCGGCGTTCTTGAGCGCCAGCTTCAGGGCGAGCTGAGCGGGCGTGGACCCGGCGTTCACGTCGCCGGCGATGCTGATGGGCGTCGGTCCGAGATGCAGGCTCGCGTTGTCGATGTGAATGCGGTCGGGTTGGAGCTGGTCGTTGGCCTTGAAGTCGAGGGTGACCGGGTAATCGAGCTTGACGTTGTTGATGGTGCCGTCCGTCAGCCTGAGAGATCCCTCCGCCGCCAGCGTGCCCTGCTGATTGCGCGCCGACATCTTGCCGGTCAGAGTGCCGCTGGTGCCTTTCATCGACGTCCCGCTGAGTTTTTCCAGGCTCGCAATAGATACCTGATCGAACTCAAGCTGGCCGTCGAAGGGAGTATTGGTCACCTGGTCGGCCATCGGGCCGGCTGTGCCGGAGAGCTTCAACGCCTCGTTGCCAGAGCCGGGCAGATGCAGCGCCGCGTCGAAGCTGAACGGCTTGCCGGGAGCGAAATTGTTCAGCGTGAGATCGATGTTGTTGTAGGTGGCGCGGGAATTCGTGGTGCGATCTTCGATCGTAACCTGTCCGTTGGTGATGGCCAGCTTGCCCAACGCGAGGGTATTGCCGCTGCCGCTGCTGGATGGAGCGTTCCCTGCGCTCGGTTTTGCGGTGTTGCCGGCGGTGGCGGGAGGTGTCGTGTTCGCAGCAGTGCCGGACGGCGGTGCAGCCTCGCTGCTGCCCAGGGTCGAGAAATTCCAGACGCCCTTCGCGTCCTTGATCAACTGGACCTGCGGCTGGTCGAGGCTGAGCGAGCGGATGTCCACTTGCTTGTGGATCAGCGGCCACAGCTTCACCGATACATCGACGGAATGCGCCGTGGCGAACTGGCCTTGGCCGAAGCGCGGCGACTCGCCGATTTTCAGGTCGTCGAGTTTCAGGCTCGGCGGAGTGAGCGAGAAATGCATTTGGCCGAAGCTGACCGGACGGCCCAAGGCTTTCTGCAACTGCGCCTGGACGACGCCGTGGTACTGGTTGGCATCGACCACCAGCGGGACGATCACGAGGACCGCGATGATCAGCGCCAGAATGATGGCAACTGCAATTACGAGCTTGCGCATAAACAGCTCCTGACGGGGGCGCCCTTCAAAGACTACTCTCAATCACAGACGAATTGTTCTCTCTGTTCGACGCCGTGGGAGGGCTGGGCGTTGTAGCGGCGCAAAAAGACGCGGTAGCGGCGGGCAACCCGGAAGATGGAGGATTAAAAATTTAGCCGCATTTCGTTGGTAGGCTGGAATCCCATCGATTCGTACAGCGGCCGTCCGTATTCGCTGGCGTGAAGCGACACCGACTTGTATCCCTCCTGGCGGCACCAATCGAGCATGGCCTGCATGATCCGGCGCGCCAGGCCGCGACGGCGGTATTCGCTTTCGGTAAACATGTTCAGGATCATGGGGCGGCTGTCGCGCGCCTCGCTCGCCGTGGCCGGCCAGTGCAGCAGGACGATGCCGCCTCCGGCGACGACTTTGCCGTTGTCGTCGGCAAGGAATGCCAGGTAGCGGCCCTTCGCCATCGCCTCGCTGAAGTACGCGCGCGCCGGTTGCTCCATGGCGGCGAGGTGCTCCTCGTTAATGCCCATGGCGCGGAACATCTCGATGCGGTGGCGCACCACGGTCTCCACATCCTCCAGCGTGCCTGGGCGGATGGATATCTCGCTCATCAGTTGTGAATGTCGGGACTCTGCGCCGGATTGCGGCGGTGCGCCTTGGCCGCGCGACCGACGCGCACGTCGAAGGCGATGGGCAGCTTGGCCGGAGGATAGCAGGAGCGGTCGTCGCAGGCCTGGTATTGCAGGAACCCGTGCACGCGATAGAGGCCGGGCGGCGTGTTTCGCGTGGCGGTGACGAGGGTCGCGACGGAGAAGTCGCCGGTATAGACGTTCAACTTCTCGTCGGGCGAGGCAGCGAGAGTGAAATCGTGTCCCGCGGGATATTGAACGTCACCGACGATGACGTTCGTCGGCGGGCTGAGCTTCAACTGCGTCGGCACCAGCAGTTCCGAGCCAGGCTGATTTGAATTGATGTGGTAACCAGGGTTGACGCGGAATTCAAGTTCGGTGCTCGCCTTCGCGCCGGGCGAGACGTGAACCGTCCGGGGCGGAGCGTACTGGACGCGGTTGCGAGGCGAGGCCTTGGGAGCGGAGAAGGAGCCGATGTCCTGGGACTGTGAACCCACCCTAGCAAAACCGGCTAGGGTGGGCCACCCCGCCATTGGAAGCGCAAGCAAAAGGGCCAGCTTCGCGCACAACCTCATTTCGACGCCACCTCGCCGCTGGTCTTGAGCGCACTCTGGATGTTGGCCTCGATTTCCTTATGGCTGATGAGGCCGAAGGCACGCGCCACGATCTTTCCGTCGCGGCCGATATAGAACGTGGTCGGCAGGGCTTCGACGCCGCCGTACAGGTCGGCAACTTTATCGTTCCCCAGCAGCACCGTGTAATCGATGTTCTGTGAGCGGGCGAATTTGCCGATCGAATCGATCGTCGGATTATCGTCCATGTTGACGCCGACAATCTCCAGCCCCTGCGGCCCGTACTGCTTTTGCAATTCTTCGAACCACGGGATTTCGATCTTGCAGGGCGCGCACCAGGTCGCCCAGAAATTCAGAACAACAGCTTTGCCTTTGTAGTCGGAGAGCTTCACCGGCTTGCCGTCGATCGAGGTCAGCACGAAATCAGGCGCGGCCTTGCCGGCCACGTTTCCTGTCGCACCGGAGTCCGGTTTTTTCACCAGGTACTTGCTGCTGACAATCATGCCCGTCACCACGAGAATCAGGATGACAATGACTGTGATGCTGCGGGCGCTCGACTTCGAAGGATTGGGCTGCGGATTTGCCGGCGGCTGCGGCTGGTCTTGAACTGCGTTCGGTTCCACTACTACCTCACAAAGCGAATTTGCTAGAGCTTCAGGTGGCTTTCGATCCTGCCAATGAAGTCGGTCATGAACGACAGGTGGCTGTTGAACCACGTCATCCGGTTGCTCGCGAGAAACAGGCCGACGATAACCAGCAGCACTCCGCTGGCGATCTCCATCTGGCGCAAATGCGAGCGAAAGCGGCTGTAAAACTTCAGGAACCGGTCCACTCCGAGCGAAGTGAGCAGGAAGGGGACGGCCAATCCGAGCGAGTACACCGCGAGCAACGCGATACCACGGCTGGCGCTGTCCTCGGAAGCGGCGAGCCCGAGAACGGCCGCCAAAATCGGACCGACGCAGGGCGTCCAACCAAACGCGAAAGCGAAACCGATCATGAATGCGCCCAGCGGCGACGCGCCGCCCTTCACGTTGTGCAGACGCTTGTCGGAATAGAGCGAGGTGATCTTAAAGATCCCCGTCAGGTGAAGACCAAAAATGATGACCAGGATACCGGCGGCGACGGTCAAAAACCTTTTGTACTGTCCAACGAACTGCCCCAGTGCGGTGGCGCCCGCGCCGAGCGCGACAAACACAACGCTGAACCCGAAGATAAACATCAGCGAATTCAGCAGGACCGAGCGGCGTACCTTGCGATCCCCAGCCTCAATTGCCTCGGCACTGGTTCCGGAAAGCATCGAAACGTATCCGGGCACCAATGGCAGCACGCACGGCGAGAGGAACGACAGCACGCCGGCAAGAAACGCCGCGATTGGTAAGGGCAAACTGGACATTGTCTCTATTGTACCCGTGGTTTCTACTCAGAAGTTAAAGATGCGGGAGTGGAAGAATCGTTACAAAAAAGGCCCGAGGCACGAGGCCCGAGCCTTGAGGAACAGCCCTCACGCCTCACGCCTCAGGCCTCTAGCCCCGGAGTCCCTTCCACTCTTCCGCGATGACGATGGAATCGCCCGGGTTCTGCGGGTTATAGCGGACGGAGGTGGGCAGGCCGAGCTTGCAGGAGTTCACGTCCACGAAGTGCCGCAGGTGGGTGATGTCCTGTGAGGCCTGGTAGGAGACGCCGCCGATCTCGTAGCTGTAAATGATGAACTGCGACGTCCCCACGCCGTCCACTTCCACCTCCTGCACGTCGAGCACATTGCCGTCGCAGATGCGTCCGCGCAGGCAGAGGCGCTGGCGCCGCTCGCGCTCGATCTGCTCGGGTGACTTGCGATGGGAGCGGGCCCACTGCGCCGCACCCCAGGCGAGGGCCGCACCGCCGCCAGTAATCATAAGAATCAGGCGCAATGGGTTCATGCGGTTCGGGCTGCTGCGGGATGTGGTTCGTAAGACATTCGATGTGGGATCCGCCGCGCGACTCCAATATGCCATAAATCGTCGTTCGTTATTGGTTGTTGGTTCTTGGTACCAAAAACCAAAAACCAAGAACCAACAACCAACAACCAACAACCAATAACCAACACCAAAACGTTCGACAATCGGAGATGCATTTGTCGTTCCCGTTCGCTGCTAGACTCACTCCGTCATGTCTTCCGAGTCGGCACTGGAATTCAGCGCCCCTGAGCGCCAGGAAGTGTCGCTTCGCGCGTATGGCCGCCTGCTGCGCGGCAACGGGAACTTCCGCCGGCTGTGGATGGCGCAGATCGTCAGCGAGCTGGGCGACTGGTTCTACACCATCGCCATCTACACGCTGCTGCTGAACTTCACCGGACGCGCGCAGTCGCTCGGGCTGGCGCTGGTGTTGCAAGTGCTTCCACCGGCATTCGCCGGGCCTTCGGCGGGGGTGGTAAACGATCGCGTCCGCCGCAAGCGCGTGATGATTACAGCCGACGTGGTGCGGGCGGTGGTGGTGCTGGCCATGGTGCTGGTCCGTTCACGCGACTGGGTGCCGCTCGCCTACACGCTGCTCATGGCCGAAGCGGTGATGGTCTCGTTTTTCGAGCCGGCGCGGAACTCCGTGATTCCCAATATCGTGGAGCGCGACGAAGTCATCATTGCGAACACGTTGTCGTCGATCACCTGGTCGTTCGACCTCGCCATCGGCGCCACCCTCGGCGGCATCGTGCTGGCCTTCACCGGACGCGATACGGTGCTCATCCTCAACGCGCTGTCTTTCGTCGCCTCCGCGTTGCTGGTATCCAGAATGAAGTTCGACGAGCCCCACGCTGCCGGCGGCGAGCCGCTGCGCCCGCGCGATTTGGTGAACTACTCGCCGATGATCGAGGGCGTCCGCTACATGCGTTCGCGCCCGCGGCTGCTGGCGACGGTGTTCGTGAAATTTGGGCTAGGGCTTTTCATCGGCGCCACCTGGGTGACGTACGCGCTGATGGGCGAGCGCATGTTTGCCGTCCACCTCGGCCCCGCCGGACGCAGCGGCGTGCTCGGCATGAGCCTGCTGATCGGCGCGCGCGGGCTGGGCGCATTGATCGGGCCGCTCGGCGCCGCGAATTGGGCGGGCCAGCGCAATCCCCGGCTGCGCCGCGGAATCCTGTTCGGTTTCTGTGCGGCGGCCGTGGGTGTGGGCCTGCTGTCAATCGCGCCCAACCTGTGGATTGCGGTGCTCTGCGTGGTGCTGGCGCACTGCGGCGGCTCGGTGGTCTGGACGTTCTCGACCACCATGCTCCAGCTCGACAGCGACGATCAGTTCCGCGGTCGCGTCTTCGCCGCCGATTTCGGGCTGTGCATGATCGCGATCGCGGTCACGTCGTACGCTGCGTCGGCGATGGTGGATGCGGGTGTGCCGCTACGCACGCTCGCGTTGTATATCGGAGTGTTCCTGCTCCTGCCGCTATTCTGGTGGATGGGGATGCAGAGGCTGTGGCGGGAACAAAGAACAAACGAAATGCCGATTGTCGATTGAAGATTGTCGACTGCCCATCATTCGGCAATCGACAATCGACAATCGACAATGCCCGAGACTCCCTTCCATCGTGGGC
>JBOGLI010000178.1:0-5105 GCA_050746165.1 Terriglobales bacterium
ACCATTTCCACTCATCCCCAAGTAGAGACTGCGATAGCGGCCGTGCGCGAAGCCTCACTCGCGCTGCGACGTACGCGGCTCACCGCGCCCGTCGCCGGGGTGGTTGCTCGCCGATCGGTACAAATCGGTCAGCGAGTGGCTGCCGGCACGCCGCTCATGGGCATCGTTCCACTCAATGCCGTCTGGGTGGACGCCAACTTCAAGGAAGTTCAATTGCGCGACATGCGGGTCGGCCAGCCGGTCACGCTGCGCGCTGACATGTACGGACGAACAGCGGTATATCACGGGAAACTCGTCGGGCTGTCCGCTGGCAGCGGCTCGGCCTTTGCGCTCTTGCCGGCGCAAAATGCTTCGGGCAACTGGATCAAGATCGTTCAGCGCTTGCCGGTGCGGATCGAGCTCGATCCGAGCGAACTGCGCGCGCATCCGCTGCGTATCGGGCTGTCTCTGACGGCTCGTGTCGACATTCGAGACACCTCGGGCCCTCTGGTGTCCCAGCAGGTACGGCAGGTGCCGATTCCCTCCCAGGCGAGTCTCGCCCAGGACCCGGAGGAGGACGCCCGCATCGCTCAGATCATAAGAGATAACCTCGCGCTTCCGAACAAAGTTGCCGCGAATCTGACTCGCTAGCCGTGGACGCCGCCTCGCCGCAGGCCCCTGCCTCGCTGGGCATTTCGCGAAACGTAACGCTCGTGGCGCTGGCGCTGGCGACGTTCATGCAAGTCCTGGATACGACGATTGCAAACGTCTCGATTCCCACGATTGCCGGCTACCTCGGCGTTTCGTCCGATCAGGGCACGTGGATCATCACCTCCTTCGCCGTAGCCAATGGCGTGTCGGTGCCGCTGACGGGATGGTTGATGCGCCGATTCGGCGTGGTGCACACCTTTGTCGCATCGGTCGTGCTGTTCACCGTGGCGTCGGTTCTCTGCGGCCTTTCCGGGAGCATGACCGAGCTGATCTTCTTTCGTGTACTGCAAGGTGGCGTCTCCGGACCCATCATCCCGGGCTCGCAAGCCCTGCTCCTGACTCTGTTTCCGGAGAATCGCAAGGGCACGGCCCTGGCGATCTGGTCGATGACCACGCTCTTGGCACCGATCTGCGGACCGATTCTCGGCGGCTACATCTCCGACAATTACGCCTGGGGCTGGATCTTCCTCATCAACATACCGGTAGGTATCTTCAGCGCGTTGGTGTGCTGGCGCTCGCTGAAGAGCCGCGAAACTGTCGCGCACAAGCTCAGGATTGACGGCGTCGGACTCGCTCTCCTGGTCGTGTGGGTCGGCTCCCTGCAGGTCATGCTCGACCAGGGGAAAGACCTGGACTGGTTCAATTCCAACGTCATTGTCGGGCTTTGCATCGTCACCGTCGTGTGCCTTGCGGCGTGGATCATCTGGGAACTGTCCGAGGAGCAGCCCATCGTCGACCTGTCGCTGTTCAAATACCAGAACTTCACGCTGGGCACCCTGACATTGTGCCTGGCGTATGGCCTGTTCTTCGGCAACATCGTGCTAATGCCGCTGTGGCTGCAGACTCAGGTCAACTACACGGCGACGTGGGCCGGTATCGTGACGGCGCCAAGCGGCATCACGGCATTGCTGGTGGCACCGTTCGTCGGCAGATTCATCGGGCGCTTCGATGCTCGGTGGTTCGCGACGGTCTCTTTCGTGATCTTTGGAATCTCTTATTTCATGCGGGCTGCGTACCCACCGGATGCGAGCCTTTGGGTGTTCGCCCTACCGACGCTGGTGCAAGGTTTTGCCATGGGTATGTTCTTCATCGCCTTGCTCACCATTACGTTTGATCGATTGCCTGCGAACAAGCTCCCCGCTGCGACGGGACTCAACAACTTTCTGCGCATTACGGCGAGCGGTTTCGCTACCTCTTTGACCACTACCTTCTGGGACCGGCGGGAGGCCCTTCATCAATCACGGTTGGTGGAGTCATTGAGCGCTTTCAGCCCCGCTTTTCGTGAGGGCGTGGGAACCATCATGGGTCTTGGACTCAGCAATCACTCGGCCGACGCCGCCGTGTCGAAGGCAGTGGTCGGTCAGGCTTATCTGCTCTCGACCCTGGATCTTTTCTATCTGTTTGGCTGGATTGTTCTGCTGCTCATTCCGATGTGCTGGATCGTACGCCGGCCGGCAGGGGCTGCCGTCGCTGGCGGTGAATAGCTCATTAGGGGCGACGCATCCGTTTATTCCGAAGGACGAGGTCCAAGGATCAACAATTGTCCTTGTCCACGTAAGGGTGCATAACCGCGATGCCAAGTAAGCCGTTCGTACGCTGGCGGCAACAATATCGTGAGCAAAGCCTTACGGTTGTCCTTGTCGTGGAGGGCATATTCATCCTATTGGTGGTTCCCCTTGGGATGCTCTTCCCGGTGCCAAGCGTCCTGCTGTCCTCAGTTATCGTGCTGATTCTGGCCTGTGTCATCATGATTTTGAGCGCAAACCGCGCCGCAACGTTGTTCGTCGTGGCCGCGATTGTGCTCGGTCGATTTGCGGGCCTCGCCAGTGAACGCCTGCATTCACTGCAAGCGACCTGGCTCGACGACGGCACCTGCCTCATGACAGTCGTTGCCCTGAGTTGGTCGGTCGCAAAAGGCGTCTTCGGCCCCGGGCGCGTCACGGCACACCACATTCGAGGCGCGATCGTTCTCTATCTCAACTTCGCCGTGGGGTTTTCGGCCGTATACGAAATTGCGCTCACACTGTTGCCACATGCGTTCTTCGGCGTATCGCCCGGAGCAAGCCACCTCGAGTTGCGCGCGAACCTCTTGTACTTCAGCTTCTCGACACTCACGACTGCTGGGTTCGGCGATATCACACCGATACAACCCTTCGTGCGCAGCCTCGTGAACTTGGAATCGGTCATCGGCGCGCTCTATCCGGCGATAATGATTGCGAGGATCGTTACGCTGGCAGTGCGGGACGAGATGAGAGAGGGGTGATCGCACATCTGTAGCGGATCTGCCAGGCCTGCCCCCGCACCATCAAAGCGCCACTTTCGCGGTGAAGTACTGTGAGGCCAATGCGTCATCGTTCCGCGCTCAATTCGCCACATACCCAGCCGCCGCCGCGGGGCACGCAATCGGACCTTGCTGGGCCAGTTCAGCCGGATGGCGCACGGGTGACACGGTGCTCGCCGCGCGATTTAGCACCTCGAGCGGATCGCTCCAGAGTTGACCAGCGAAAGCGCAGCGTTCCCCGTAGCCAAACAGCGCACGCATTTTCTTCGCGTTGAAATCGAGCGGGCCGTCGTACGGGTATGCGTTCGGGATCTCGGTCATCGCGATCCGCATTTGGTGCTCGTGCGCGAACGTGTAGGCGATTTCCACCGCCGACTTCGTACCGCTTTGCAGGGTCGCACCGATGGTGCGTCGCAGAATCGCGATCGATCGGAGCGGTGTTTTGCCGGCTGGCATCCGTAACGGACCATTGACGATCAGGTATAAACGCCCGCCGGCCAGGGGACTGAGCGATCCGGGCAGGATCGCGGCCAGATCCGGAATGAAGAACAGCGGCTCCGCGGCCGCATCGTCGACGTGCATCTCCTCAAACATGCGATTTGCCTGCTCGACGTTGATCATGACCGGCGGAAACACTCCGGGTACGCTGGCGGACGCGATCAGCACACGGCGGATCAGCTGGAGCGCCGGCGGGCCGCCCTGTTCGGCGATTCGCCCGAGATCCCAAAACACAGTTTGTCCGGCATCGAGGTCCATCGTCGCGACGATCAGCAAACCGCCTTTCGCCGACGCGCGAGCGAGCGCCTGCACCATCTGCGGTGTCACATACCGATCGACGAGCGCCGCGAGCGGTTGACCGCGCGCGACGCTGACGCCGAACAACAGGCGCAGCACGTGCTCGTGCAGCCGCTGCATCGGAGGCGTGCCGTGTCGTGAGAACACAAGCGCAAGTTGCGGATCCCAATCGCTCCCAAGGAATGCGAGCGGTGCGATCAGCGCGCCGGTGCTGATGCCGGTGACGATCTGGAAGCGCGGCCGCGTGCCGAGCCGCGTCCAGCCGACGAGTGCACCGGCACCGAATGCACCTCCCGCGCCACCGCCGGAGAGAGCGAGCACGTTGACCGGACCGCCGCCGGCGGCAGCCCGCGCTTTCTCGAGCAACTGCGGCGCTCGCGCTTCGAAATCCTGTCGCGTCTCGCCGAACCAACGGATCCCGGGCGAGAATCCGGGCGGAATGGCGCTGGCATCTTCCAGCGGCGGTGGATCCCCGCGCGGCAGCGCGGCGCAACCGACCACCAGCGCGCACACGACGCCCACCGTCCAATGCCCGATCGCTTTCATCGTCGCATGATGTTGGCACCGGATGCCCGACAAGGTGGCGATCCAGCTCGATGACACTGCTTCGAGCCGCTCGTGCCGCGGCACCTAGGGGTCATATTCTAGATCAACCGGCGCCGGTCGGCCTGACCGGCGGGGTGGTGCCGGCGGGATTGATTTGATCGCAGCGGCCGCCGACCGCCCAAGCGCCTACGGCTTCCTGCCGAACAGCTTTTCGAGCTCGAGCCGCGCGTGTTCGGCCGCGCCGAGATCGGGCGCGACGTAGGCGCCGGGCCGCGGGGCGAAGAAATCACAGAAGTTCGCGCGCGTCTTGTCGCTGACCTCTTCGGCCGTGGGCTCGCGGCAGTGCTTGGCCACGCTGGTGTCGTAGTCGGCGCACATACGGCAGACGTGCAGTTCGGCGCGGCAGCGCGCGCATTCGTCGCGCCGCGACAGCGGCAGGGTCAGGGCGGCCAGATCGGCGCCGCATTTCCAGCAGACCAGGTTGTGGCCCATGGCGGCAGGTCCTAGGTCAGGGTGCGCTCGGCCAGGAATCGCGCCAGCGCTGCACCAGTATGCGAGCGCTCGCCGCGGGCGACAATCGCGGCGGGAGGGCCGGCCGCGACGATGCGACCGCCTGCGTCCCCAGCCTCGGGCCCCATGTCTATGATCCAGTCCGCTTCGGCCATGATGTCCAGATTGTGCTCGATGAGCACCACCGAGTGCCCGGCATCGACCAGCCGATGCAGCACGGCGATGAGTTTCTCTACATCGGCCATGTGCAGCCCTACCGTCGGCTCATCGAGCACGTAGAGCG
>JBOGLI010000179.1:0-2503 GCA_050746165.1 Terriglobales bacterium
CGACAACTGCTTCACCGTTCTTCCACAGAAATCTGGAAGCTGCCTTCGACGTCCTTGTCCGAGTGCGTCTTGGCGTCGAAGATGAGCAGGCGTCCGGTGAGCACGTTGGTGAGCATGAGGCTGGAGATGGAGTAGGTGCTCACGTAATCGTACTGGCGATCGATGTAATCGACCTTGGTGAGAACGAGCGGTTGTCCCTGCCATTTCACGATCAGCGGGCGATGCTGGTCGATCGCGCCGACGATTTGGGATGCCGGAGGCAGGCCGGCGACAGGATTGGTCTTGAGACGCAAACGGCGGCCGTCGTCGAGCGTGTAGTCGCCGGCAATACGGGCGGCGACCGCGGCGACGGAGACTTTGTCGATGCAAGCGCCGCCGAAGAGGCGTTCGGACCAGAAACGCCCGTCCAACGGAACTTTCTGCGCTTTTAGAACCGTCGCGACGGTCGCGGACCAAGCGTCGCTCTCGCAGGGCGCCGAATCCTTGCCGGGTTTTCCGGCTTCCGACGAGGGTTTCTCGGCCGTATCTTTTGGGCCCATGACATTGACGTTTCCGCCGACTGTTCCGATATCGTCGTTAGTCCAAACATGCGCCGACTTTTGCTTGGGCTCAACCCGCGTGATTGTTGGCGGCGGAATCTCCTGTGCGAAGACCGGGGTGAATGCCGCGACCGTCAACAGTGCAGCCACGCAGGTGCGCATGATGTCCCTCGATTCGAGCATAGTTTGCGCCCGTTACGGTACATTGTCGAGATGACGAAAGAGTTCTTCCGCCTGGTGGCCGACGAAATGCTGGACCGCGAGACGGCGGAGCAGATCGCCGAGCAGGAGCGCGCGCTGGCGGAGAACCCGGATTGGGCCGAAGGACATTACCAACTCGCTCAATTGCTCCGCGTCCGGCACCGTAGAGATGAGGCCAAGCGGCACCTGCTGATTGCGCTCGAGAAAAAGCCTTCCCTCGCCGACGCACACGTCGCGCTGGGTGAAATTTATATCGCCGAAGGAGACCTGGCACGGGCCAGGGAACACGCGGAATTCGCCGCCACGTTCGGAAACGTTCGGCTGCTGGAACAGATGAACAGAAACCACTTTTAATGAAGAATTAAGAAGTCAGAATGAAGAATGAAATCGATCACGCACCCGGATTGTCACGTTTGCCGGACGCGGTCAGCTTAGATGCGGCAAAAATCGCAACCAGTTCGTTCGCTTCAGCGAGCAGGCTGTCGAGCTTCTTTTGAGGAAGTAGTCCGCTCTCGACGATTAGTTCCAACCAATAGACCGTTTCGTCGGCCTCTTCCAGAACGATACCGATTTTAGCCACGAACTCGGATTGCGACCGGGCACGAAAAGCTGACCGATAATTTGCACCGACCGAAGTTGCAGAACGCAACAGCTGGCTCGAGATAACTCGTCCGGCGGCCTTTGCCGGTAAAGCCTCGCAGAGCCGGATGATCCTAAGCGAAAACTGCTTCGTGCGGACTTTTAGGTCGTCGCCCCTGCT
The DNA here is from genome assembly GCA_050746165.1 of Terriglobales bacterium. GTDB lineage: Bacteria > Acidobacteriota > Terriglobia > Terriglobales > Acidobacteriaceae > DAISJI01. Next base: position 1,501 of record JBOGLI010000179.1, read on the forward strand.
CCCAACCATTTTCTGCCCCCCGTTCTTCATTCTGACTTCTTCATTCTTCATTTCTCACTGCCGATGCAAATCCTTGTGCATGATCTTGCGGGTTTCGCGCAGGCGGTCGTCGGCGGGAAGTGCTGCGAGGCGAGCATTGATGCCGTCATCGTTTTCGGATTCCAGAAGCTGGCAGACGTAGTCGACAATGCGCGGCGAGAACACATCCTGGCGTTCGTACCGCTGGCGGTGACTCCGTAACAGGTGAGCTGACTCGACGCAACTCCGCGGTAGCGACGCGAGGCGGTTGCTCTTGTCTTGTTTCCGGCCCAGGTACGCAAGTTCCGCGGTTTCGATCGACTCTTCGTTCACGAGTCCCCATTCGGCGGACATGGCAATGCCCGCGAGCAGTAGGTGCACCATTGCGCTTCCATCAGGGGTGCGCAGTTCGACCGTCTGCGCCGAATCGCGCTGTTCCGCCGCGCTTGATTTGCGATCGTTGATGCTCGCGGCCAGGTCAGAGACACCATTCCAGGCGAGCGGCACCCTCACCATCGCTCCGCGATCGGAGTCGCTCCAGCAGACCGAGGTAGGCGCCTCCTGGTTGGGAACCAGCCGCAGGTAAGCGGCGCTGACGGTGTTTCCGAACGCGGTGAGGGACGGAGCATGCGCGCATAGGCCACCGATGAGACGGCGAGCGGTATTCGACAGTCCCTGTCCGTCACACATGGCGTTGCGTCCGTTGGACACGGCTGCGATGTGAATGTGCATGCCATTGCCGGCGACTCCTTCTTCGATCTTGGGTGCGAACGTGGCGATGCAGCCGTGCCGGTACGCGACGTTGCGGATGACCCAACGCGCCAGTACCAAGGCGTCGGCGCTCTCCTCGATCGGGCGGGGCAGGAATTCGATCTCCCATTGCTCGGCGGTCTTCCCATGGACCTCCGGCGACTCGCTCTCCAGGCGCCCCAGGGTCCCTACTTCACTATGCGCATACTTCACTGCGCCGGTGATATGCGACAGG
>JBOGLI010000180.1:0-2180 GCA_050746165.1 Terriglobales bacterium
AGCTGAAGGTTACGGTGAACCGTCCGGGCGTGCACGTGCGCGCGCGCAGCGGATACTTCGTGCAGAAGGCGGGCGCGAATGCTTCGGATGAGCAAATTGAGCGCCGTGAGATTACCCTCGGATTTTCGTCGCCGCTGGATTTTACGGGCGTCGGGGTGACCGCAGCTTGGGGCGCCGCCACGCCGGGAAAGAAGGAAGGCACGAAGCAGGTGCCGTTTGAAATCGCGCTGCCTCCGAACTCGGTGGCAATAGATTCGCAGGACAACAATCATGTCCGCGTCGATTTCTTCGCTTTCGCGCGCGACGAAAAGGGCGTGACCGTAGCTCAGAGCGGACGCACGGTCGAAGCGCACCTGACTCCCGAATCGCTGGCGAAGATCGAGAAGGGCGGCACGACGTATCACAACGTGCTGGAGCTTGCGCCCGGGGAGTACTCGGTCCGCTTTGTGGTGCGGGATGAGCTGAGCGGGCGCATGGGAACGGTAACCGCACCGCTCAAAGTGGAGTGACAGCCGGGCCGAATCCTCGACGGCGGTACATCATCTAATAGATTGAACTTCCAATCACATCGGCAGATAATTGGAAGCAGTTCTTTGACAAGCGACCTGCTCGCTAAATTTCCAGTTTTGTGGCCCAACGGGCTGCAAATGTGGGGGCGTCACGGCTTCGACGGAGATGGATGCGGCAGAGAGGCATACCGGGGTGTAGGCACCCGTAATCGCTTACAAAAACACAATTGCCAACCAATCACTGGCATACGCAGCTTAATTAGTTAAGTTGCCGTCCTCCGCGGCTTCGCCTATGGGCCGTGAAAGGGCGTCGCACAGTAGGCTGGGTCCCGCATGCGGTCCGAGTGCGGAACTAAGAACCAGGACTAGCGGCTTGCGTTTCTTGTCGTGTTCTGAGCGCGAGCGGCGAAAGTGCTCCTTCGGGAGCGCGTGAATACGAATAAGTATGTAGGCTCTCTGCTTGCGACACCTTCGGACGCGGGTTCAACTCCCGCCGCCTCCACCATTCTTCTCTTCTCTATTATTTCTTGGTCCTTATAAATGCGTTGTTCACGTCAGCGCACTGTTCGAGATTTCGCTTCCGCCTCCCGTGGCGGGGCGGTCGAGTTGCGGACGACCAATTCAGGTTCAATCACCATTCGGCTGCTGCCCCCGTCGGCGGCGGCCTGAATGCGCTGCAAGACGCATTGCGCGGCCAAAGCTCCCATCTTGCGCAGTGGTTGACGCACGGTAGTAAGCCCGGGGTTCTGGAACGCGGCGGCCTGAATGTCGTCAAAGCCGATGATGGACACGTCTTGCGGCACCTTCAGTCCGGCATCGCGCAGGGCACGGATCGCGCCTATTGCGGAAACATCATTAAAACAAAAGATCGCGGTGAACGGCGCGCGGTTCGCTAGCAACTGCTGCGCCGCGAAGTATCCCGGTTGCGGGGTGGGCAGATCGCCTTCCAACTGCGCTGTCAGTGCGGGATCGATCTTGATCCCAATCTTCGCCGCCGCGGAACTGATCGCCTGCCATCGCACAGATGTATCGGAACTGAACTCCTGGCCCTTGATAAACGCAATGCGTCGGTGTCCCAGGCCGTACAGGTGCTCGAGCGCGAGCACGGCCGCGCGACGATGATTCAGGACGATGTTGGTGACTCCCTCAACCAATGTATGTCCGGATACCGCAACCGTCGGCAGGTCCAAGCTGCGGGTCAACGCCGTATCCACCACCACGATGCCTTCTACCGCGCGTGCCCTCAGCATCCGCGGATACTCGTCAATCAGGTCGGGACGATGGCGGTGGCTGGCGACAAAATAGAAGTAGCCCTCCTGTAACAGGTGGTCCTCGATTCCGCTCAGGACAGTGGCGGAATAGCCCTCGCTAATCTCGGGGACCAGTACGCCGATGGTGAAGCTGCGTTGCTTGCGCAGTGATCGGGCAAAGACGTTGGGACGGTAATCCAGCTCGCGCGCGGCGGCGAGGATCCGCTCCTGCGTGGCGGCGGGAATGGCGGCGGCGGAGGGGGCATGGTTAACCACGAGCGAAACCGTCGCCGGCGAAAGGCCAAGCCGGTTGGCAACATGCTGCAAGGTCGCTGGGCCGCCTGCCGCTTTTTCGTTTCGTTTTCTGGGTGGCACGCGCGGCAGTCTGGCACATTCGTGCCTATCCAACAAGGGGGGAATC
>JBOGLI010000181.1:0-3748 GCA_050746165.1 Terriglobales bacterium
CAGCTGGAGACGTTGGTTGCCCCATCCTTGTCGCCTTCTTCTGGCGACAGGATGGGCCAGTTGCCCCGCCTCACGACGACCGTATCTGACGATCGCGTTGCCGCACTTGAGCAGGAGATCACAGACCTCCGCCGCCGGGTTGGAGAACTGGAACAGCAATTGGAAAGTTTCCGGCGACAGTTCGAATGACCAGTAGCACTGGCGTCTCGCCGGTCACGCCGCGCTCTCCACACTCCCACGACGGTGCCCCACATCTGGCTGCTCTTGGCAGATGTGGGTCTCAAAGCTGCTTCGCCATGTGGACGATCTGGAAGGGCTTCGACAGCCTCCAGGCGTCGCCGGAGCTGGGCTCGTAGCCGACGACGCGATAGCCCGCGCGCGTGTAGTACGGCACCAGTTCGGTGCGGAAATCGCCGGTCTTGAGCGTCATCTGGGTGCAGCCCCGAGCTTTGCAGAATGCCTCGACGTGCTCGCGCAATGCGCGGCCGATGCCGCTTCGCTGCAATCCCGGATCGACCGCCAGCATCCCGAAATAGCCGGTCGTCCCGGCGATGCGGGCGAGCACCGATCCCACGATCGTTCCATCCTGCTCGGCGACGAAGAAAGAGCCGGTTTCCATCTCGTCGCGAACGCCCTCGGGCGAGGTACTGTCGCCGCTCGCACGCATGGGACGCTCGACCTCAAACGCGGCGTTGACGACGGTGGCAATGCGTTCCACGTCCTGACCGGTGGCGGGACGAATGGTCAATGCCACAACTCGTGCCTCACGACTCATACCTCGTGCCTTGTGCCTCACGCCTCGTGCCTCATGCCTGCTACAGCGACGCCATATCAATCGTGAACCGATATTTCACGTCGCTGCGCAGCATGCGCTCGTACGCTTCATTGATCTGCTGGATCGGGATCACCTCGACGTCGGAAGCGATGTTGTGCTGGGCGCAGAAGTCGAGCATCTCCTGGGTTTCCGGGATGCCGCCGATCATCGATCCCGCGAACTGCCGCCGATTCGGGATGACGCTGAATGCGGCGATCGGCATCGGGTTCTCGGGCGCGCCCACCAGGACCATGGTCCCGTCGCGGCGCAGCAGGTTGAGATAGGCGTTGAGGTCATGCTGTGCAGAGACGGTGTCGAGAATGAAGTCGAAGCTGTTGGCGTGCTTCGCCATCGCGTTTGCGTCCTTCGAGATGATCACCTCGTCGGCGCCCAGCCGCTTCGCGTCTTCCGTTTTGCCCGGAGACGTCGTGAACAGCGCGGTGTGCGCGCCGAAGGCGTGTGCCAGCTTCAGGCCCATGTGGCCCAGTCCGCCGAGTCCGACGATTCCCACCTTCTGTCCTTTGCCGACCTTCCAGTGCTTGAGCGGCGAGTAGGTGGTAATGCCGGCGCAAAGCAGCGGCGCGACTGCCGCGAGGTTGCGCTGGTCGTTGATGCGCAGGACGAAATGCTCGGTCACCATGATCGACTTCGAGTAGCCGCCCTTGGTAACGCCGCCGACAAACCGGTCCTCGCTGTTGTAGGTGCCCGTGAACGTGTTCTCGCAGTACTGCTCCAGGCCGGCGCGGCAGCTCGCACAGGTGCGGCAGGAATCGACAATGCAGCCCACGCCGACGATGTCGCCGGCCTTGTGCTGCTTCACCTCCGGCCCGACCGCCGTAACGCGGCCGATAATCTCGTGTCCTGGGACGCAGGGATAGACGGTGTTTGTCCACTCGTTGCGAGCGGTGTGCAGGTCGGAGTGGCAGACGCCGCAGAACAGGATGTCGATCTGCACATCGTGCGGCTGCAAGTCGCGCCGCTCGATGGTAAACGGCTGAAGGGGAGAGGTAGAAGATTGCGCAGCGTAGGCTTTCGTCTTGGTCACCCTAGATTAAATGCAATAGCAGGGCGGAGGGATTCAACAGGCCACTGGAAGCCAACTGCCGGCTGGAAGCCAGCCCTACGAAGGCACACGGATTAGCCGATGCTACGCCGAGCCCTGCTTTTGTTCCAACTCGGCCCAGCGCTCGACCAGCGTATCCACCGCTTTCTGTGCGGCGTCAAGTTCACGCTGCGCGACGAGCAGCTTTTCCGCATGGGATGCAATCGCGGGACTCTCGAACGCTGCCCGCTTGCGCGCCAGATCGGCCTCGGCTTCAGCGATGCGCTGTTCGATATCGGCGTACTCACGCGCTTCCAGATACGACAGCTTCTTGCGGGCGGGATTTTGTCTGGCCGGCGCGATGCCGGTGCTACGGTCGCGAGTTGCGGTGGCAGAAGAGGAGGCGCGTTGCTGCTTGTACCAGAGCTCCCACTGCGGATAATCGGCAAAAGTGCCGATCCCGCCCTGGCCGTCGAGTCCGATCACGATCGTGGAAACGCGATCGAGCAGGTAGCGGTCATGCGTGACCATGACCAGCGCGCCGCGATATTCGAGGAGGCTCTCTTCGAGGATCTCCAGCGTCTGGATATCGAGATCGTTGGTGGGCTCGTCGAGCAGCAGGACGTCGGCGGGTTCGAGCATCATGCGGGCGATGAGGATGCGCGCGCGCTCGCCGCCCGAAAGGCGCCCAACGGGCTGCCGCAACTGTTCGCCGTTAAACAGAAAACGCGCGGCCCACGAGGCGACGTGAATCACGCGGTCCTGGTAAACCACCGAATCGCTGTCGGGCGCGAGCGCGCGGGCGAGCGTCACGTTGGCATCGAGGACGCGGTTCTGGTCGAAGTGGACGATGCGCAGCATGTCGGCCCGGCGGACCTGCCCGGACGAGGGTTCCACGGCATCCTCGATCAGGCGCAGGAGCGTGGTTTTGCCGCTGCCGTTGGGGCCGACCAGCCCGACGCGCATGCCGGCGGTAATGGTGAAGGTCAGGTTGGAAAACAGCGTCCGTCCGCCGATCTCATATGCAACGTCTTCCATTTCGACCAGGCGCTTGGTGCGGCGCTCGCTGGACGCAAGCTCGATATTCGCGGTCGACGTGCGAGTACGCGCATTCAAGTCGGCCAGCTCCGACATCAGCTCGTGGGCGCGGTCGATGCGGGCTTTGGATTTCGTCGTGCGTGCTTTGGGGCCGCGCCGCAGCCACTCGATTTCATTACGGACGCGGTTTTCCAGTGCCTCCTGGTGCCGCGCCTGCGCCAGCAGATATTCCTCTTTCTTCTCGAGAAACTTGCTGTAGTTGCCGGCGATGCGCAGCAGCCCGCCGGGATAGGCGCGGTTCAGTTCGGCAACTTGATCCGCATAGTTCTCGAGAAAATAGCGGTCGTGCGTGACGACCACCGATGCGAACGACGCGCCGATCAGGAATTCTTCCAGCCAATCGATCGCAGCGAGGTCGAGATGGTTGGTGGGCTCGTCGAGCAGGAGGATGTCGGGTTGCTCCACCAGCGCTTCGGCGATTGCCAGCCGTTTCTTCCAGCCGCCGGAAAGCGCCGAGGCTTGCTGCTCGAAATCATCGAAACCGGCGCGGCCCAGGGTTTCGGCGAGCACCCCTTCACGCTCCGACTCAGGCGCAGCCGCGTTGTGCAGGGCGCGCGCAATGACTTCGCGGACGGTCAAGCCGGAAGGGAACTGCGACTCCTGCGCCACGTAACTGAGGCGCGTCAGCTTGCGGCGGGTGACTTCACCGCTGTCGGGCGGAATGCGTCCCGCAAGGATCTGCAGCAGCGTCGATTTGCCCGAACCGTTCGGGCCGATGAGGCCGATGCGGTCGCGCTCGGACACAGGAAAAGAGACGCCGTCAAACAACGGCAGGGCGCCAAACGATTTCCCGA
>JBOGLI010000182.1:0-6308 GCA_050746165.1 Terriglobales bacterium
GGTTCAAATCCTGCCCCCGCAACCAAGCTATCTTACTGAATCGTATGGGTCAGCATCTTCGGTGCTGGCCCATTGTTCTGCCCCTTGCGTTCACTAACGTGCAGAATTCTTTCAAGTTCCTTGCGACCGCCCGCTCGTCGGCGCTCACCACATGCGTGTACCCCATCGTTGTTGCCGGGTCGACGTGGCCGAGTCGCAGTTGCCGAGTCGCCATCGGCGCGCCGATCCGGTCGAGCAACGTCGCGTTGCCGTGTCGCAACGCATGCGCTCCTCCCTCCAGCCCCAGCTTCGCCAACATGGGCCTCAACTCCCGCTTCGCAAAAATCCCACTACCCGTACTGGCGAGGCTCTTATTGCCTCACACTTGCTACCGTAGCTCCAACGGGTTAGTCCGCAACATCCCTTCCTTCTCAGGGTTTCACCTGACACATGTCTCTGACCGAAGCCGCAGTTCCCCGCAGGATGGCCGGGGAATCTGGCGCGGGTGCGTACCGCTCGTACGTCAATCCCCAGTGGGGCCGCATGCTGGATATCCTCGGCATGAACGTTCGCTACTCGCGTTGTGAAGGCCCGTGGCTCCACATCGACGATGGCGAGCGTATCCTCGACTTTCTTTCCGGCTACTGCGTCCACAATCTCGGCCACAATCATCCGGCCGTGGTTGCCGCGCTGCAGGACGAGCTCGCGCAACTCGGACCCGCTATGGTGCAGAGCCACGTCCCCGAGCTCGCCGGGCTACTTGCCGAGCAACTCTGCCGCCGCGCCGGTGGCGGATTGAGCAAGGTCTTCTTCTGCAGTTCAGGTAGCGAGGGCGTTGAAGCGACCATCAAGTTTGCTCGCGCCCACACCGGTCGGACTGGACTGGTATACGCGCGCGGCGCGTTTCACGGGCTCACCTGCGGCGCGCTGTCGTTAATGAACGATGACTTCTGGCGCTCCGGCTTCGGTCCCCTGCTGCCCGGCAACGAGGCCGTCGACTTCGGCGACCTGCGCCAGCTCGAAGAACGTCTCGCATCCAAGCAGTTCGCGGCGTTCATCGTCGAGCCGATCCAGTCTGAAGCGGGCGTTCGCGTACCGGACGCGACGTATCTCGCCGGAGCGCAGGCCCTCTGTCGCAAGTATGGCAGCCTGTTTGTGCTCGACGAGGTCCAGACCGGCTTGTACCGCACCGGCAGCTTCCTCGCCGCGCATCGTTACGGCGTTGAACCCGACATCGTTGTTCTGGCAAAGGCTCTCAGCGGCGGGCTCATCCCCAGTGGCGCCGTCCTCATGACCGATGCCGTTTACGCCTCGACCTACGACTCCGTTCAGCGCGCCATCGTCCATACCTCGACTTACAGCGAAAACTCCCTCGCCATGCGCGCCGGCCTGGCTACTCTTGGGGCGCTCGATGCCGAACATCTCGGCGAGCGCGCAGAGGCAATGGGCAAGTATCTGCGCAATCAATTGCGCGAGGCGCTCTCCGAATTCGAAATGGTGAAGGAGGTCCGCGGCGCCGGATTGCTGAACGGAATCGAGTTCGCGCCGCCGCGCGGCTTGCGCCTGCGCGCCGCCTTCGAAGCCTTTCGCGCCATCCACCCCGGCCTCTTCGGCCAGATGCTGGTGATGCGATTGTTCCGCGAGAAAAACATTCTCACGCAAGTCTGCGGCAACAACTTCATGGTGCTGAAGGCCGCGCCGCCGCTGATCGTCAGCGAAGAGGAGATCGACATCTTCGTTCGCTCCGTCCGCGAGGTCGTCGACAATATCCACTCGTCCTCCGCCTTCTGGACCGAGGCATTGGGATTGGCGCGCCGCGCATTGAATTTGTGATGAATCTCGGCCGCACAATTCGCGCGTTCGCAGTTGCCGCAATGGCTGTGGCGACGATATCGAGTATCGCCGTCGCGGCTGACGATTCAGCCTCTCTCGATTCCGGATACGAATCGATGTACAACCTGCAATTCGATGCGGCGCACACCCTGTTCCACCAGTGGGAGCAACAGCATCCCGCAGATCCCATGGGGCCGGTCTCCGATGCCGCCGCGTACCTGTTCGACGAGTTCAACCAGCTCCATGTCTTGCAGATCGAATTGTTCACCGACGACAAGACATTCGAGGGCCGGCCGGTCCCGCCCGCCGATCCGAAATTGAAGCAGGCATTCGACGCGCAGCTCGATCGCGCCACGCAGCTCGCCAATGCCGCGCTGCAACGCAATCCCAACGACGCCAACGCTCTGTTTGCCAGCACGCTTGCCTTTGGCCTGCGTGGTGATTACCTGGCCATGATCGAGAAGCGCGAACTGGCCGGACTCTCCTACATCAAGCAGGGCCGCGCCCTCGCCGAGCGCCTGATCGCCTCCGATCCGTCGTGCTACGACGCTTATCTTGCGATCGGAGTCGAGAACTATCTCCTCAGTTTGAAGCCGGCGCCCGTCCGCTGGTTCCTGCGCCTTGGCGGCGCCGAAACTGACAAGGAATCCGGGTTGCAGAAATTGCGCGTTACCGCCGAGAAGGGACACTTCCTTCGCTCCTACGCCCGCCTGTTGCTCGCGGTGGCGGCGCTGCGCGACCACGAAAACAACAAGGCGCGATCGTTGCTGTCGGCCCTCGCCCAGCGATATCCGCGTAACCCGCTCTACGGAGAGGAACTCGCGCGCGTCCAGTGATGCGCCGGAAGTGGTGAACTCATGAGAATCGCCGGCGCAGCCAGCGCCCTTCCCAAATACGCGTACGATCAGCAGGCAATCGCCGATTTCCTAAAGCAGTACTGGAACGGCAGGTTGGAAAAACCCGAAGTTCTCGAAAGGCTCCACTCGCGCACCGGCGTGGCTCGCCGCCACCTGGCGCTACGGGTCGAGGATTACGCGGCACTGGACACCTTCGGCAAGACGAACGACGCCTGGATCCAGAACGCCGAGCAGCTTGGATCCGATGCCATCTGCCGCGCTATCACGCCGCTCGGTCTCGCACCGCGTGACATCGACGCGCTCTATTTTGTCTCCGTCACCGGCATTGCCAGTCCGTCCATCGACGCGCGCCTGGTGAACCGCATGGGGCTTTCGCCTTCGATCAAGCGCAACCCGATTTTTGGGCTCGGCTGCGTAGGCGGCGCTGCCGGCATTGCCCGCGCCGCCGACTACGTTCGCGCTTTCCCGGACCAGATCGCCGTACTTCTGTCGGTTGAACTCTGCTCGCTGACCTGGCAGCGCGAAGATGTCTCGGTCGCAAACATGATCTCCAGCGGACTGTTTGGCGACGGCGCGGCCGCGGTGGTGATCGCCGGCAGCGATGCGGGATTGGCCGGCCCGCGCGTGATCGCCACGAAGTCCACCTTCTATCCGCATACCGAGGACGTGATGGGCTGGGACATATCGGAAAAGGGGTTCCAGATCGTCCTATCTCCCGAAGTCCCGAACATGGTGCATCTACACCTCGCTCAGGACGTCGACGAGTTCCTCGGCGCGCACAACCTCGGTCGTTCCGACATCTCCAGTTGGATCGTGCATACCGGCGGTCCCAAGGTCCTGGAAGCAGTCGAGTCGGCGCTGCAACTGCCAGACAATGCGCTCGAAGCCTCGTGGGAGTGCCTGAAGTATGTTGGCAATCTTTCCTCGGCCTCGGTGCTGCTGGTTTTGCAGGACTTCCTCACTCGGCGTCGCGGCGAGCCCGGGACCTACGCGTTGCTCGCCGCCATGGGCCCGGGGTTCTGCTCGGAACTGGTGCTGTTGCAATGGTAAAGGCGCTGTTTTCAACGGACGTTTTCGTATGCGGCGGCGGGCCGGCTGGACTGTCGGCGGCCATCGCGCTACGCCAGCGCGGATTCGATGTCACCGTCGCCGATTGTTTTCGCCCTCATATTGATAAGGCGTGCGGCGAGGGCCTAATGCCCGATTCGGTCGCCGCTCTGCGCGGGTTGGGCGTTTCGCTCGACGGCCTCGACAACGGAAGCTTCCGCGGCATCCGCTTCATTGGACCGGAACACTCTTCCACCGCCGAGTTCCCGTCCGGAAGCGGCGTCGGCGTACGCCGTACCGTGCTCCACGATGCGCTCTGCCGGCGCGCGCAGGAACTGGGCATTCGCACCCTTTGGGAAACGCGCGTCAACGGTATTGGACGCGACTTGGTCCGTCTCGACGACGGTAATGTGCGCTGCCGCTGGATTGTGGGCGCCGACGGCAATCACTCGCGCGTCCGCAAATGGGCGGGCCTGGATTGCGCGGGCGAGCATTCCTGTCGCATCGGCGTCCGGCGCCACTTTGCCATCCGCCCGTGGAGCGAGTACGTCGAGATCTACTGGGGCGAGCGCAGCCAGATGTACGTCACCCCGATCTCTCGGGGAGAAGTCTGCATCGCTTCCATCTCCCGCCGCCGCTTTGCCTCGTTCGATGCCGCGCTCCAGGACTTCCCGCAACTGCGGGCGCGAATCGGCAATGCGCAGCCGACGACGCCCTCGCGTGGCGCGCCGACCTTCACCCGCAAGTTGCGCCTGGTAGCAGCGGGCAACGTCGCGCTCATCGGTGAAGCATCGGGCTCCTGCGACGCGATCACCGGTGAAGGCCTCGCCATGGCCTTTCGCCAAGCCGTCGCCCTTGCAGACGCGCTCGCATCCAACGAACTCGCCGGCTACGAGCGGGAGCACCGCCACATCGCCACCCTGCCGCACATGATGGCGCGCGCCATGCTCCTCATGGACGCCAGCGACTGGATCCGAACTCGCGCGTTGCGCGCCTTCGATGCCAAGCCTCACCTCTTTCAGCGTCTGCTCTCATTGCACGTCGGCGGACATAGCATTAGGGACTTCGGCATTGGCGGCGCGATTTCACTCGGCTGGAACCTGCTCGCAGCCTGAGGAAGACATGATTAAGTGGAGAAGATTGGCACTGGCCCTTGTCGCGACGCTTTGCTTAGTAGCGCCGCTGTACGCTCAGGAAGAAGTCTTTGTGCTGGAGCCCGCACAGAGCCACGTCGCCTTCACGCTCGACGACATCCTGCATACCGTTCATGGCACGTTTAAGCTCAAGCCGGGCGTCATCCGATTCGATCCCGCCACCGGCAACGCAACCGGCCAATTGGTCGTCGACGCAACCAGCGGCGACAGCGGCAGTCACGCCCGCGATCACAAGATGAATAAAGACGTCCTGGAAAGCGAGAAGTATCCCGATATCGTCTTCCAGATCGCCCGCGTCACCGGTACGATCGCACCGAACGGCTCGTCCACGCTGCAGGTGAGTGGCAACTTCGTCCTGCACGGGGCGTCGCACCCGCTCACCCTGACCGTTCCGGTGCAGGTAAACGGAACCGAAGCCTCTGCTGACATCAACTTCGACGTTCCTTACGTCAAATGGGGATTGAAGAATCCAAGCACGCTATTCCTGCGCGTCAGCCAGAAAGTCCAGATCGCAGTGCACGCGGTCGGGAAGCTGGAGCCGCGCTGAGTCAGCAGTGGTACCGCGCCTGTAAACGTCCAGACGCGGTCGCATCGAGCAGCAGGTCGGGCGTTGTGACGGGGACTCCATCCGGAGTCGGAATGGCATGCAAGCCGCCCCGCTGGCTTCAGGAAGGCGACAGTGTAAGCGTCACAATTGATCGCGTGGGAACGCTGACCAACTCCGTCATTTCAGAAATCGACTAAACACCATCAGCTGTGGCGGTCGGCCTTTTGCTTCTGTGCGACGTTGGGAATTCAGCCAGGCGTAACATAATCACAATGAGAGCGGAGGTCGAGCAAGCGGCGGAGCTGGCGCGGCGCGGAGATGCCGACGCACTGGCGCAGGCCGTCGCGCTGCTGCAAGGCACCGTTTATTCGTTCAGCATGAAAGTCTGCGGCCATCGCGAGGATGCCGAGGACACCATGCAGGAGACTCTGCTGCGCGTCTCTCCCATGCTGAAGAAGATCTCCAACCCGAAGGCGCTGGCTGTGTGGCTGTACAAGGTGGCTCGCTCGCGCTGCCTGATGAGTCGTCGCCGAAGCAAGTTTGCTACCGAACCCGACCTGTCGCTGGATGCACTCATGCCCGACCGCGAAGACCTGGAAGCCCTGGCCTCCGATCGCGAAGAGGATCCGGAACACAGTCTGCTAAATCGTGAGTCGGAGGCAAGCCTGCGCGCGGCCATCGACAAGCTCCCGCCAGAGTATCGGCTCATCGTGGTATTGCACGATATGGAGGAGCTCTCGACCGAGGAGGTCGCGAAAATCAGCGGACTGAAGGCAGGTACGGTGCGGGTCCGTCTGCATCGCGCGCGGCTGTTTCTGCGCAACGAACTCTCCGCATCTTCCGCCAAAAAGCGCAAGCCGCCGGCGCGCCGTACGCTGCAGTGCCGGCATT
>JBOGLI010000183.1:0-6553 GCA_050746165.1 Terriglobales bacterium
GCTTGACGCAGCGTATTGCCGGCACGCTGGCCCACGAATTGAAGGAACCTTGCGAGAAGATCGAGCAGGAACGGCTGACCTCGGCGGTACAGCGGCTGTTCGGGCTCGAAGCACAGACCCGCACGGCGCAAGCATCGCACCGCTAGGCGCGTGCTCCGCATCCCAATTCTGCGTCAGTGCAATCCACAACTCATGAAGAGCGCGGCGCCGATGCTGCAGAGCGCAAGCAGCAGGTCCACATCCCCCGTCAGGCGCGGCGCGGCATGGATTAATTCGAAACGGACGTGCTCGCCGCAGCGCTTGCAGAGGGGGAATATCTCGCCTTCGAGCACGGTGATTTCATGCGGCATGCGGTGACGAAGGTGCACCGCGCGATAGACTCCGGTGGCCTCGGCGCGCTCACCGGGACGGTGCGTGGCCGAGCGGCGATTCGGTGATGCTGTCATGGAAGCCCCAGTGAATTCATCCGTGAGCGTTGAAACGACAGTGGACCCACAACCGGTTGCCGCTCACGCGCAAAAAATTCTAGCGCAACAAGCGCCATCGTGCGCGTGCCGGAAGTCGATTTTCGCCAGATTTTATGCGGAAAAATGTGCACGCACAGTTACGAATCGAAACCGTAACGAATGGTAACAACGGAACGGTTTTTACATCGCGGGCTTGGAAGTTTTCTGTCCGGGCTTAACGCTGGCGTGCTGGCGGGCATTGGCGATCAGCCGTTCAATTTCAGCGCGCTTCGGGTGGTTGGGATTGTCCTTCAACATCTGTTCCCACGCCGCGATGGCGCCATCGACGTCCATCTTGCCCTGGAACTTCACCATACCGGTGTTGAACAGCGCGTTCTCGAATTTGGGATCGGCCTTGAGCACCTTCGCGTATTCGGCGAGCGCCGTGTCCGAGTCGCCGGAATTGAAATAGGCGGTGCCCATGTCGGTGCGAACGCTGGGGTCATCCTTGATGGCCAGCGACTTGGTGTAGTAGCCGATCGCGTCGCTGTAGCTTTGCGTGTCGTAATAAACGTTGCCGATCTGGGCGAGCAATGCCGGATTGTTCGCATCGGACGCCAGTTGCGCGAGCAGCGGCGCCGCCTTGGCGTCGGCCATCTGCTTCATCTGCTCGGGGGTAATCTGCTGCTGCGCGGCCGCGGTGTCAGCCGGAGCCGCGGCCTGCGCCTGTACGGGCATCGCGGTCTGGCCGGCGCCACGCACAAGGTACCCGATGGCGATCCCCATCAAAAGGCAAATGCATGCGATCGCGTACGCCTGCGTGGAGGTCCAGGTCGGAGTCGGTCCTTTGGTCGTGGCCATGCGTTTCTCCTCTACGAAGACAAGCCTACGCCAGGGCGGTCACAGGTGTTTGTGCCGCAGGTCACAATGCTGGAGTTATTTTTGCTTCACTCCGATTATCAGCTCTTACTCAGCACTCAGCACTAAAAAAAAGGGGCGGCCAAAGCCGCCCCATTTGCCACGTGGCTCTAGGAATCAGAATGCATACCGGAGGGCCAGCGTGGTGCGGTTGTCGTGGAAGTACCGCGGCGCTGTCGGACCGGTAAAGCTGCCTTCGTTGTACTGGTCGTAGTTCCAGTAGGTGTTGAACCACCAGTTCTTCGCCATCTGGTAGCTGACGGAGGCGAGTGGCTGGTGATATGTATAGTTCAGGGTGCCGAGGCCGACCACCTGGTTCAATTGCGGAGTGTTGCCATCGACCGAGGTGAACGCGTAGCCGAGGACCGCGTTGAGCCGCTTCACCGGCTGGAACTGAACGGTGAACGTACCAGTGTGAGTGGTCCCTTCGTACGTGTCATAGATGTAGCGGTTGGTCGGATTGGCGCCCGTCCACGCGTAATCTGCGGATGTATACAAGTAGCCGTTCGTCGGGCAACCGTTCGTCGTTCCCGGAGGAACGAAGCCGCCCGTCGTGCCATCCACGAAGCACATGAACGCGTTCTGCATGTAGTTGTTGTAGTTGTAGGAGAGATCCAGCGAGACCTTGCTGTTCGGGTTTACAGCCGCGGTGAAGCCCAGGTTCCGGTTGTGGCCCTGGTAGTTCACTTCGGCCATATCGTTGCCGTTCTCGAGGATGTTCGCCGTACCAGTCAGGGTAAACTGCTTGACCGGCTGGAAGGTGGAGCGGATTTTGTAGTGCTGCTGCGTCTTGGCGACGATGCGAGTATCGACGCTATCGTTTGAAGTAAACTCCAGGTCGATGTTGGTGCGGAACTGCCGGCTGGGCCGAATCCACATGCCGACGAGGCCGGTGTTCTCGGTGATGTCCCAGTTCTCAACCCCGCGCTCGTTGAGCGACGCGATCTTCCGGTTGCCGATGCGGTATCCGCCGCGAACCCCGAACTTTGCGAAGTCGTACGACAACTCGGTCGTGTCGTACTTGTAGTTCTGGTTCAGGTGATACGCGAGTTCTTCCGGCGTCATGCTGGGATTGCTCCAGGTGCAGTTCGCCGGCGTGGAATAGCATCCGGTGAGGCTGGGAGTAATGCCCGTCTTGAAGCTCAGAATGCTCTCCGCAAAGTTGGTGGTCGAGGGCGCACGCTCGTTGGTGAAGCGGAACGTGTTGCTCAGTTCCAACTTGTCGGTGATATGCACGGTGACGCCGAAGTCACCGCTGCCGGTGATGATCTGCGACGACATCGGTCCGTTGATCACCCAACCCGCTTCCCCGGTCCGCGTAACCAGGCCGTTGAACGCTTCGCTGTAATCCTGCTTGGCGGTCCCCCAGCTATAGCTGTACCGGCCCGTCAACTCCACCCATTTGTTGGGGCGGGATTGCAGGGCAAGCTGCGAGGTCGGAATGGTGTTGCGGATGCGCTGGTAACGGTTATATGCGAGGTAACCGTTGCAGCCGGTGGTCTTCGCGAACCCGGTCGCCAGGATGCACGACGGAGTCGGCACGAGGCCCCACTCCACCGCGGAGTAGCCGCCCACTGCGGTCGCGAGCGGGGTTGTGAAGTACGTCCCAATGCCGCTCGACGGATCCAGCAGAGTGTCGGTGTCGTTCTTCCCGTACTGCACGAACTGGTCGAAGCTGATGTTCGTCTTCGGGATGAACTTCATGTCGAACCCGACATTCCACTGTTGATACGTCGTGTTCCACGGCTGCAACATCGTCGTGTCGCCGGCTTCGTGGTTCGTCGTGAGCGAAGGTCCATCCGCGCGGTTACGCGAATAGCCCAACCGCACTACGAATTGCGATTGCGGCATGAGCGTGAGGTTCATGTCGGCCATGCGGCGCACAACCTGGAAGGCGTGCGGCGAGATGGTCACCGGGAAGCTCGTCAGCCCGGCCGCGGGGTTGTTCATCGGATTACCGAGCAGGTCGTAATCAAAGAAGTTCTGGTCACGACGGAAGCTCGCGCTGAAGTTATAAAACTTGTTCTTTTCCAGCCGGAAGCGGGCGGCGTTGTTGCTGTCTCCGCCCCAGCCGAAACTGGAGAAGTACATGTTGTCGAAGAGCGTGCCCGTGTTTTCGAGCGAGCGCATCGAGAAGGTCTGGTCCAGCACCCGCGGCCCCTGGTGGAGGTTGACGAAGGTGTTGAACATATTCAGGTCGTTCGGCCCGTTGTGCGTACTTACGTCCGTGAAACGGTAGCCGAGTTCCATACTCTGCTGAAGGTTGTAGCCGCCACGGTTGACGCCCTCAGTATCCTGGGGGGCGGTCGCCGTGGTTTGCGCTCCTGCCGCAAGCGGGAGGAACGCCAGCGCCATCATCAGCATCGCCGTCGTAATGAATTTTGTCCTCATAATCCTCTCCTCGCTTACGGTTTGTTCAGGTAATTACCGCTGTTGGATCCGTGAATGTACGGGTGGCACAACGTGCACGACTGGTACCGCGCGTTGTTGTCCTTCGACGGCCCGATGGGAGCAATCGAGGAACTCATGTTGTGCGTCGCCGTGTGGCACTGCAGGCAAAGCACGTTCACCTGGCTCACCTTCAACAACCGCGCATTGGTCGATCCGTGCGGCGTATGGCACGCGGTGCAGCCATCGGTCTTGACCACCAGGTGCTCATAAACGAACGGCCCCTGCTTCTCGGTGTGGCACTTGAAGCAGACGGCGTTGCCGGCAGCGGTGGAGCGCAGTTGCTTGGCTGCGTTGCCGCCGTGCTCGTTATGGCAATCCATGCAGGTGATCAGTCCCTGGTTGACGCGATGCCGGAAGGGCTTCTGGAAGTCCGCCTTGATTTCGGTGTGGCAGGAATAGCAAATGGCCGGGCCTTCCTTGGCCAGCAGGAACTTCTTGTCCTGGCTGTGGTGCGGGTCGTGGCAGCTGGTGCAACCGACATCGTTGGTCGCGTGCACCGACCGCGTGAAGTTAGCGTGCTCGTTGCCGTAGTTATGGCAGGCGAGGCAGCGCGCGTTGGCTTCCTTCGTGCTGAGTTTGCTGAAGGAAATGATCTTGGTTTTATCGCCGCCGCCTTCAACGTGAGCGGCCCCGGGTCCATGGCACGACTCGCATCCGCCACCTTCCACGTTCTTGGTGGACTGGAATTTAATGCGGGAATGCGGAGTCTGGGCCAGGCCCTTGGCAATATCCTCGTGACAACCGGCGCAGGTGTCGCTACCGACGTACTGAGAAGCGGGAGCGCCAGCCGGTTTTGACTGATCCCCCGCCCACGCCGCAGTCGCGAACACCGTCACCAGCGCCAGAGCGGCGAATAAAATCGCGTATCTCTGAATGGTACGGTATGTATGCATCCTGATTGCTCCTAGGCACGCGCTCGGGACCGACCTAGAAGGGCCCCCAGGGAGTGCGGGAACAGAATCGCCTTTTCGCGTCCTCCGAGGCTGTGTTCTGAATCACAATTGCGAGTGACGCATGGGCGGGGGACCGGCCCCACCATCACAGTCGGGCACGCCCCGCGCCAGGCCGCAAGCGGCGGCCTGCCCCGTTTCCGGTGCAGCGGTTTTTCCCCGTCGATGAGCGGCCTTGACTTAGCGCGGGCCGCCGCCGCCCGCTTCCCGGCGGAGCCGCCGCCAGACGTCACAATCGCCTGTGACGAATGGGCCAGATGACCGCCCGGCCTGTGACGGCCATCACCGCGACCTGTGCGTACCGTGGGATAGCTTGGTTGGCGAGGAAGTCACCATGGCCGCCACCAAGACACTGCCGGATCGCGCCTTTCACGCCATCGCCTCGCTCAAGACGGGCATAACCCTGCTCATCCTGGTTGGGCTTGCCTGCGCCGCCGGCACCTTTATTCTTCAGCGCCCGCTCACCGATCCCGAGGACCTGATGCGGGCCTACTCACCGGCGACCCTGCACTGGCTCGACCGCCTCCGCCTCACCGACATCTATCACGCGCCCTGGTTCATTCTGCTCATGGCCGCCCTCGGCATCTGCATCGTCTGCGCCTCGCTGGAGCGCTGGCCCAAGGCGTGGCGGATGTGGGCGCGCCCCTACCGCCGCACCGACTCCCATTTCCGCTCCGCTCTGCCGATGCAGGCCCATTTCACCGTGCCCAACGCCTCGAAGGGGCTGCTCGCGGCGGAAGCGGCAATGAAGAAGATGGGCCTTCGTCCACGGCGTATCGTCGAAAAAGACGCGGTATCGCTCTACGCCGAGCGAAATCTGCTCTCGGTTTTTTCCGTGTACGTGGTCCATGCCAGCCTGCTGTTGATCCTGACCGGCGGCATCATCGACGCGATTTACGGCTATCACGGCTTTCTCATGTTGGGCAAAGGCCAGTCGGCCGACCGCATTGAAGTTCGCACCGGCGAAACAAAAATGCTGCCGTTCACGCTTCGCTGCGACGATGCCGGGCAGGAAAACTATCCCGACGGCTCGCCGAAAAAGTGGTGGTCAAACCTGACCGTGATCGAAAACGGAAAGGAAACCGTCCGGAAGCAGATCATCGTCAACGATCCGCTGGTAACGCACGGCGTCCGCTTTTATCAATCCAGCTTCGGGATGAGCGGTGACCTGGAATCGGTAAAGCTCACCGTGATGCCCAAGGGCGGCGCGGCAACGCCCGTCACGCTTCGCGGACAGGAACCCGCGTCAATACCCGACGGCGGCAGCATCCGCGTGGCGAGTTTCATCGCCGATGCGGCAGTGCGCGACGGCGAGATTTACGCGCGCTCGAACCAACTGAACAATCCGGCCTTCGAGTTGGAGGTGCGCCCGGCACAGGCTGCGGCAGCCGAGCGGGTATGGCTGATCCCGGCAGTGGAGGCGAACGCGCACACCCGGGACGGTTCGCTCGGCGTTGTTTTGCAGAGCGCCGACGACGTTCACACCGTGCCTTTCACCGGACTGCAGGTTTCCCACGAGCCCGGCCAATGGGCCGTGTGGTCCGGATGCGTGCTGATGGCGATCGGCCTGATCATGGCGTTTTATCTCGTCCACCAGCGCTACTGGGTAACGGCATATGAAGACGCGAGCAGCGGCGATACGGTGCTGTGGATCGGCACGCAGGCCGACAAGAACCGCGAGCACTTCCAGGAAACATTTAACGAATTAGTGAAACAACTTCGCGAGCAGGCCGAATCGTCCGATCGCGAAATGGCACACGCATAAGTGTGGGACCGGCTGCCCTCAGC
>JBOGLI010000184.1:0-4085 GCA_050746165.1 Terriglobales bacterium
CGTTTCAGTCGCAGGGAATGTCGGGCGGCCCGTTGATTGGGCCCACGGTCGAAGCGACGATCGACAACCTGAAGGCGCAGGGGCACCGCGGCGTGTTCATCCAGCCGATCGGCTTCGTCTGCGACCACGTTGAGGTGCTTTACGACATCGATATAGCGTTCCGCAAATTTGCTGAAGACCGCGGCATGCGGCTGTGGCGGGCCGAGTCGCTGAATGACTCGCCCACGTTGTGCGCGGCGATTGCGGAAGTCGCGCGCGCCGTGCTGCGCGGCGGGTAGCCCGGGGCGAAACCGCAGGTCGTGCAGATCGGGAAGAGTAACAAGTAATGAGTCATAAGTACTGAGACGTCCTGGACCGATTCAGTCCGCTTGTTACTTGTTACTTGTTACTCATTACTTATTACTATTTTCCATGAAGCGTATCGCCATCATCGGCGGCGGGATCAGCGGCCTGAGCGCCGCCATCACCCTGGAGCGCGCGCGCGCCTCCGGTGCGCCGCTCGAGTATCGCCTCTACGAAGCCGGGCCGCGGCTCGGCGGCGTGCTGCTGACCGAATATATCGACGGCTGCGTCGTGGAAGGCGGGCCCGATTCGTTTCTCACGGAAAAATCCTGGGGGCTCGATTTCGTTCGCAGCATCGGATTGGGCGATCAACTGATCAGCTCCAACGATGCGGAACGCAAGACCTACATCCTGGTGAACGGCCGTCTGGAGCCAATTCCCGACGGCCTGATGTTCATGGTCCCGACGCGCATCACGCCCATGGTGACCTCCCGTCTCTTCTCGCTTCCGGCCAAGATCAGGATGGCCTTCGAGTACTTTCAGAAGCCGCAGGCCTCCGAAAAAGATGAGACCGTCGCCGAACTCGTCGAACGGCACTTCGGTCCTGAGATGGTGGACCGGCTCGCCGACCCGCTGCTCGCCGGAGTTTATGGCGGTGACGCATCGCAGCTCAGCGCCGCCGCGGTCCTTCCGCGATTCGTTGACATGGAGAAGAAGTACGGCAGCCTGAGCCGCGGCATGCTGGCGGCGCGCAAGCAGATGGCCGCTGCCGCGAAATCGCAGGCCTCACCCCGGCCGCTCTTCACCTCGCTCAAGGACGGAATGCGCCAACTGGTTCGCGCCATCGAGCCCCAGCTCCAGCCCGGCGCCGCACGCGTCAGCAATCCCGTGGTCGGACTCACACGGGCGCGTTCCAGTTGGCTGGTCGCCGCCATTCAGGGCCCACCCGAAGAATTCGACGGCGTCATCCTGGCGCTGCCCGCATCCGCGGCATCGGCGCTGCTGCGCAACGTCGCGCCGCCGCTTTCCGACGAACTCTCTCAGATCCCCTACAGTTCTTCGATTACGGTCAATCTCGGCTACGAGCGCAGCGATCTCGTTTCCCTGCCTCCCGGCTTCGGCTTTCTCGTTCCGCGCAGTGAAGGCCGCCGCATGCTGGCCTGCACCTTCGTCCACGTGAAGTTTCCGCACCGCGCTCCGGAGAACCGCGGCATTCTGCGCTGCTTCATTGGCGGCGCACGCGATGAAGCCATATTCGACCTGTCCGACGCAGAACTTGTTCAATTGGTCCGAAGCAATCTGGCGGACATCCTGCGCCTCACGGCCGAGCCGCGCTTCCAGCGCGTCTACCGCTGGCGCGGAGCGATGGCGCAGTACACCTCCGGCCATCTCGCGCGCGTGCAGCGTATCCGGCAATGCCAAGCCGGAATCCCGGGCCTCTACCTGGCGGGAAATGCCTACCAGGGAATCGGCGTTCCGGATTGCATCGCCAGCGGCGAATCGGCGGCGAAGAGCGCGACCGAATTTGTCGCTGCAACTGAATCGAGGCACGCGTAGTAGTTGTTGGTTGTTGGTTGTTGGTTGTTAGTTTTTGGTTCTTGGTTTTCGTCCTCGCCCCTTGCCCCTTGCCCCTTGTCCCTCGGCCCGTGCCCCTCATGCCTCGTGCCTCCCCCGCGACTTGCGACGCTTCGCGGTGTTCCCTCATCCAACAGCAGGCGAGGTGAGGCGATGTATCGCTATCTGCTCGGCATATTCCTGGCGCTTTCGGTGTTTGCTATCGCGCAGCACCAGCACACGCCGATGCCGCCCAGCACACAGCAGCAGGCGGAATCCAGCGGCGGCATGGACCAAGCCATGCCCGCCATGCAGGAGCGCCACAACGAGATGGGCCCACACATGAAGCTCACGTCGCTGCGCGCGCTCCACGCCGGCGATCAGGAGCGCGCCGACGCCGTGGTTGCGGAAGCCCGCAAGGTTGCGGCCCACTATGCCGACTACCGCACCGCACTCGCCGATGGGTACCGCATCTTCCTTCCCAACCTGCCGCAGAAGATGTACCACTTCACGAATTACAGCTACGCGTGGGAGGCCGCCTTCGGATTCAATCCCGAGCACCCCACTTCCCTGCTCTATGAAAAGACCGGCGACAATGGCTGGAAGTTGATCGGCGTGATGTACACCGCGCCCGCGCGCTTCACGCTCGACGAACTCGACGCGCGCGTTCCGCTCAGCATCGCGCAGTGGCACGAGCATACGAATTTCTGCGTCGCGCCTGCGGGACATCGCAACGAGTATTTCGGCAAGAACGCAAAGTTCGGGTTATTGGGATCGATCAGTACGAAAGAAGCGTGTGACGCGGCGGGCGGCACATTCCGTGCGACCGTATTCGGCTGGATGGTGCACGTCTATCCCAACGAGAAAACGCAGGAAGCCATCTGGTCGGTTGAGCGCCAGATGGAGCACGGGGATTAGTTCCTGCAACTATGGCAGTGGACGAGCGCGCAGCAAAGCTTGTTTAACAGCGCGAGGAAGTTTCAGCTCGATGAATTTGTGTTGCGGGTACAGGTAATCTTCCTGTTCTTCATCAATTACACGAATGAAGCCGTGGTCGCGAGCAGATTTCTCGGTACGCAGTGCGCGATATACCTTGCCGACTTCGAGACTGACCTCGTTGCCGGTGTTATCGACGCACAGAACTAGCCGGCCGTTACAAGAGGCCGTTATAGTTCCCGAAGGTCTCTCTTGACCTTGAAGTCTCGTTTGCCGACTCCGTGCGCTTCGAACCAATGAATTTCCGCGATCCATACTTTGCCATCGGGGTACTGCACTTCGGCAATGCCCTTCATTTTAGGCCATTGGCCGCGACCGTACTTCCGGGACAAGATTCGCCGTTTTCGAACACTCTTGCCGGCAGCAATCACTTCGACCGCGCGCATTGCGCCGATGATTTGGAAGTCCCGCGGCATGGCCAGCAGGGAATTTTATGACTTTCAGACTATCGGGTCTGTGATGCGCCGCAAACTGCGCTGTGACTATCCCTTCGCGGCCACCGTTTGCGTCTCCGCCCGCCACGCGTCGTATCCACCGGCGACATCGGTCACGTTAGAAAATCCGGCGCGCTGCAACAGCGAGGCCGCGATCATGCTGCGGTAGCCGCCCTGGCAATGCACGGCTATCGGAGCGTCCGGCTTGAATGTGGGGAGCGCGCGCGGAAAATTATCCAGCGCATGCCAGTGTGCTCCCTCGATATGTCCGCCCTGCCATTCGCTTTCGCGGCGGACGTCCACCACTTCAAAGTCCGAACGCCGCGCCTGCAGTTCCTTGGCCGTGATTTGCGGGATCGACTGCAGCTTCTCGCCAGCAGCGCGCCATGCGCCGATGCCGCCGCGGAGATATCCGACCGTGTTCTCGATCCCCACGCGCGTCAGCCGCGTCCGCGTCTCGGCCGCCTGCTCCTCCGACTCCGCCACGATGACCACGGCCGCCGATAATCCCAGCACAATGCCTGCCCACGACGCGAGCTGCCCGCCGAACCCGATGTTGATGGAACCGGGAACATGGCCCGCGGCAAATTCCGCGGCAGGGCGGACATCAACGATGACCGCGCCGTTCGCCTCGGCCAGCTTCACCTCCGCCAACGACAGAGCGACGATCGGCTGCAGTTCGGAAAGCGCCGGTGCGCCCGCGCGGTTGATGGCCGCGTCCTGCGCGAAATACGCCGGACGTGGCGGCAGGTTCTCCGTTAATTCGCGCACGAACTGCTCGCGCGATTGGATTTGCAGCGCGTGATTGCTCAGCCGCTC
>JBOGLI010000185.1:0-3686 GCA_050746165.1 Terriglobales bacterium
GCATAGGTGGACGTGATGCCCGAACAAGGACGTGATGGCTCCCCGCTAGCAAAGAAAAATCCCACCGTCGCCATCTTCCCCATCGACCAGCAGAGCCAGGCCGTCCTGACCGAGTGTTTCGCGCAACACGGCGTCGAGGTGATGCCAACCGAGGACCTCAGCGTTCTCAGCAAGGAAAAGCTGGAGGGATGCGTTGTTTCGCTGAATAGCCCTAACGTCGAGGAAACCGTGGCGCAAGCGCGCCGACTCCCGTGGCAAAAGCGAATGGTGATCTACGCCATCGGCCCCCCCGGCAACATCGTTGGATTAACGAAGTACGGAATCAATGTCGTGCTGGATGAGCCGGTGGCCCGCACGGCAGCCATCAAGGCAATTCGCGGCACCCGGTTGTTGCTTTTCAATGAACTGCGCCGCTACGTGCGGCTTCCGCTGGCCGCACCCACGACCATCGACTACGGATCGCAACGCTATGCTGCGACCTCGCTGGAACTCAGCGCCGGCGGCATGTCGCTCGAATTCAAGGATTCCTGCGCGCCCACCAACGCCTCCGTCTCTGTATCCTTCGCGGTGCCCGGATCAGGACACGTGAGTTTGCCGGGCGTTGTCTGCTGGACCGACCACAACGCAAACCAGTTCGGCGTCCGCTTCGATCCCGATGCCCAGGCCCGCCAGGCCGTGCAGGCGTGGATTGAAGACTATCTCGAGCTCGAACATGGGCCGCGGACGCGCCAGGCGTAAGTCTCCCACGCGGGTTGAAACATCCGTTCGCGTTCGTATCTACATCGGTATATACTTGTGTTCGGAGGCCGCATGAAGGCGCAACTCGTGCGTTGGGGCAACAGTCATGCCGTCCGCATTCCCAAGAAACTGGTCGAAGCCGCCAAGCTCAAGGAAGGCGAAGAACTTGAGTTGAAATTGGGACCGAGCGGCGCCGTCGAAGTGCACAAGGCAAAGAAGGATCTAACGCTCAAGGACCTGGTGGAAGGTATCACTCCGCGCAACCGTCACCGCGCCACCGACTGGGGCCGGCCCGTCGGTGAGGAGATATGGTAAGAGCTCGCGCGACACCAGACGCCGGCGACCTGGTCTGGCTGGACTTTGATCCCGCCGCGGGTCGCGAGCAGGCCGGACGCCGTCCCGCGATCGTTCTCTCGCCGGCTGCATACAACCGGAAGACGAGCCTGGCGGTGGTCGCTCCGGTCACCACGCACAGCAAAGGCTATCCGTTCGAAGTCGCGCTGCCGCCCAACAGCAAAATTCGCGGCGTCGTTCTGTGCGATCACCTGAAGAGCATTGACTGGCAGCAGCGCCGGGCGGAGTACGCCGACACCGCGCCGGAGCAAGTCATGGTAGAAATGCGCGAGAAGCTCGGAGTTCTACTTGGCGTAGGGG
Source organism: Terriglobales bacterium (assembly GCA_050746165.1). Classification (GTDB taxonomy): domain Bacteria; phylum Acidobacteriota; class Terriglobia; order Terriglobales; family Acidobacteriaceae; genus DAISJI01. The sequence goes on from JBOGLI010000185.1 coordinate 1,393, forward strand.
ACAAGTGATCACCCTCGTGCCTTATTTGCCGAAAGGCAAAGGCTTGGGGTACAAGCGCGGGCCGCTCGCATTGATACCTGCGACCGCCGGCTATTGAAGATGAGCCCTTTGTTTTTGAAACTCGTCGTATATCGCGCCGAGGGTCGAAAAATCGAGACCAAAGACGTTGAAGGTCTCAACTGCGACAACCCGAGTAAAGTCGAGGACAATCATAAGCGGCAACTCGATATCCTGATTCGTTGGTGGCAGGGTAATTCTCGCCGCCTTCTGAGATTCGGTATAAACGCCAGCCAACGAACTGACGCTCGAGTGAATTACCTGAGAGAACATCGAGTAAAGTAAATCATAAGTGTGAAGCTCCCCTGGATGAAGTGCTTGCATCCTGTCTTTCACATTTGGCGGCCACAACGATTCGCGGCCTAGCTGTTGCGCTTTTTCAAAGACTGCGATCACCTCTGCTTGGCTCGAACTACGACGCAGCTTTGTCGCGAGCCGCTGAATGTCAGGAGATGCAGACTTCAGGAATGCGAGTGCTCGGGCTGCTGAGTCTTTCTCCGTGATGAATCGGATGTTTACAGCAGATTCGAGTATCGACCTGCATAGCCCTGCCGCTTGGGCGCCATAGCCAGCGCGAGCGAGCCTTACAATGGCCTCAGCGTCCCCGAAAGTCTTTGCGAATATTAAAGCTGTAGCAGCTTGAAGCGGTGTATCTTGCGGAAAATCCCGTCCAAACAGCTCTTTGTGCAAAAAGTCCAATACTAGATCGCAGGTCTTTAGTAGTTTTCGATTCTCAGGGGAAAGACCATAGAACGCTGGCATCAAATAGAGCTCTTCTAGTTGGGCAGGGGAGACGTGCATCGGCGCATCTACCATCAAGTCTTGCGCATATGCCGTCTTGGGGAAGGGAATTACCTCGCGCAACGAGTCGGCGCCCGCCAGGATCATCACGATGCGGTCGAGCCCGAGCGCGATTCCACCGTGCGGAGGCGTGCCGTATTGCAGCGCTTCCAGGAAGAATCCAAAGCGCGAGCGCGCCTCTTCTTCACTCATGCCCAGCGCCTTGAAGATGAGCGACTGGATGTCCTGCCGATGAATACGGATCGATCCTGATCCAAGCTCCGTCCCATTGAGCACGACGTCATACGCGAGCGCGCGCACCGCTCCCGGATCGCTCTCCAGCTTGTCCATGTCCTGGTCGCGCGGCGAGGTAAACGGATGATGCGCGGCCTGCCAGCGCTGCTCGCCATCATCCCACTCGAACATGGGGAAGTCCGTCACCCATAAGAAGCGGTACGAATCCGCGCTCTTCGGATCGCCGTCGAAAGCCTTGTGACGGACGGCGTACTTGCGCGCGATCTCCAGCCGAAATGCTCCCGCGCTGGTGTACACGGCGCGTTCAGCGGCGCGCAGCTTCAGTGCCGAGCGGTCTTCGGCAACGCCGCTTGCGACAATCGCCAGAAAATCTTCGGGCGCGGCGTTGCATCGTTTGCGAATCGCCGCCACCGCATCGGGCCACGATTTCTCCAGCCGTTTCATGTCGTCGAGCAGCTTGGGGCCATGTGTCTTTGAAAACAGAAGCTTGTTTTCGTCGCGTTCTTTCCTCGAAACCTCGCCGACTTTGGGAATCCGTACGGCGACGATCGGCAGTTCCGCGTCGAGCGCCAGCGTCTGCTTGCTTTCGGACGTGAGCAGGTCGCGCACGTCGCACAGCGCGGGAAGCCGCAGGTCGGGCTTATCGATGCCGTAGAGCCGCATCGCCTCGTCGTAGGTCATACGCGGAAACGGGGCGGAAATCTTCGCCCCCGCGGCATCCCAAGCCGCCGTCAGAAATCCCTCGACCACCTCGAAGACGCGCTCCTGCTGCGGGTAGCTCATCTCCAAATCGATCTGCGTGAACTCCGGCTGGCGGTCGGCGCGCAGGTCCTCGTCGCGGAAGCAGCGCACGATCTGGAAGTACCGGTCGAACCCCGAGATCATCAGGATCTGCTTGAACAACTGCGGCGATTGCGGCAGCGCATAAAACTGTCCCGGGTAAACGCGGCTGGGCACGAGGTAGTCGCGCGCGCCTTCGGGCGTGGAGCGCGTCATGAACGGCGTCTCGATTTCAAAGAACCCGCGAGAGCTCAGATGATTTCGAATCGCCAGCGCGACTTTATGTCGTAACTCGATATTGTTCTGCAACGGCCCACGGCGCAAATCGATATAGCGATACTTCAGGCGCAGGTCCTCGTTCGCCGTGACCGTCTCGGTCGGCAGGAACGGCGGCGTCTTCGCGTCATTGAGCAGCCGCAATT
>JBOGLI010000186.1:0-3127 GCA_050746165.1 Terriglobales bacterium
GTCATGTATTTCCTGAGCCAGATCAACCTGTTCTGGTACATGCGCTCGATCCTCGTCAATATTCCGAAAATGACGGCGGGCCTGAAGATCGGCCGCAGCGCCACCGCTCCGATTGTCGCCACGGGCGGCATGAGCACGTTTAATACGCCCGCCATCAGCCCCGCGTACCTGGGCGTCGGATACATCATTGGACCGAGACTGGCGGCTTTGAATTTCGCCGGCGGCGTGATCGCGTGGGGATTGCTGGTTCCGCTTCTAGTCTATTTCCTCGGGCCGGGGATCCAAGCTAGTTTGCCTGCCGGACACACGATGGACTGGGCAGGATTGGCCGGCAACGTGTGGTTCACCATTGTGCGACCCATCGCTGTCGGCGGCATGTTGGTCGGAGCCGGTTTTACCCTGTTCCGGATGCGCAAACAACTCGGCGCAGGCATGGCGCGCGCGGTCAGCGACTTGAAGCGCTCGGCCGCCGCTCATGAAGCCACCGACCGTACGGAAAGAGACCTGAGCGCGAAGATAGTTTTCGTCGGCGTAGGAATCAGCCTGCTGGCGATGATCATTCTTTACCGGTACTTCATCGCCGGTGCGGGGACCAGTCTGGCGAGCAGCACGGTCATTGCCGGCGCCATCGTCGCCGGTATCGTCATGATTGTGCTCGGCTTCTTCTTTGCCGCGGTTTCGGGAAACCTGGTCGGCATGATCGGCTCGTCGAACAATCCAGTGTCGGGGCTCACGCTCTGCACGCTGGTCGTAGCGGCGTTGCTGATGGTGGCGCTCGGTGTTTCCGGCGTCGGCGGCGTGGCTGCCGTGCTGGGAGTCGCCGCCGTCGTTTGCGTCTCCTCGGCGGTCGCGGGCGAGATGTTGCAGGACCTCAAAGTCGGCCACATTCTCGGCGGCACGCCGTCGAAAATGCAGATCGGCGACATCTTCGGGATCGTCGTCAGCAGCCTGGTGTTGTTCTTCCCGCTGATGATTCTCGACAAGGCCTATCACTTTGGCAGCGCAGCGCTGCCCGCTCCGCAGGCCGGGCTGATGGCCATGCTGGCGCAGGGCATCGTCGGCGGCAACATGGCGTGGCCATTGGTGGTGGTCGGAATCTTCATGGGGTTCGCGCTCATCATGGTGCAGGTGAAGAGCCCGATGCTGTTCGCGGTCGGGATGTACCTGCCGCTGGAGACTACATTCGCGATTTTTGTCGGCGGCGTCATCCGCTGGATCACCGACGGCATTCGCGACCGCCGCGGCTACAACGACGCTCAGAAAGCGCGCGTCGAAAACGCGGGCGTGCTTACCGCCTCTGGCCTGATTGCGGGCGAGGCACTCTGTGGGATCGTCATCGCGACCATCGTCGGTACGGGACATACCCTGCCTGACCTTGGCATCGGCAAGTACTGGCTGAGCGGTCTGATTGGGCTGGCATTGATTATCATCGTGATGGTCAAGACGCCGCTCGCCAACGCGGGCAGCCCCGACGAACCGGCGCCGCCAACGGCTATTATGTAAACGAAACATCTGCCACAGTGGACACAGAGGACACGGAGGTTTTTGAAAGTAATTCCTCTGCGTCCCCTGTGTCCTCTGTGTCTAATCCCCGGTTATGTCAATACGCGAAAATCTCGAGCGTGTACGCGAGCGCATCGCCACGGCTGCGCGGCGGGCCAACCGCAATCCGGAAGAAGTCCAACTGCTGGCGGTGAGCAAGACCTTCGCCGCCGATTCCATTCGCGAGGCCTACGAAGCCGGCCAGCGACTGTTTGGAGAAAATCGTGTGCAGGAGTTCGCCGAAAAGCACCCGGCGCTCGCTGGATTACGCGGCGCGCAGTGGCACATGATCGGCCACCTGCAATCGAACAAGGCAAAACATGCGGTGGAGCTGTTCGATGCGGTTGATTCTCTGGATTCGGTCGCCCTCGGTGACAAGCTGAACCAGGCGGCAGGCAAAGCGAAGAAGCTTTTGCCCGTATTGGTGGAGTTGAACGTCGGAGGAGAGGAATCCAAAAGTGGTCTGCGTCCGGACTCCAGCGAACTCGACGAACTTCTCGATGCGGCTGCCGGCTGGGAGCATCTCGGAATTCGCGGATTGATGACCGTGCCGCCCTTTGATGAAAATCCCGAGCGTGCGCGGCCTTTTTTCCGCGTGCTCGCCCAATATCGCGACCGCATCGCGGCCCGCAACCTGCCACGAGTTCGCATGGAGATCCTGTCGATGGGCATGTCGCATGATTTCGAGGTCGCGATCGAAGAAGGTTCGACCTGTGTGCGGATCGGTACCGCGATCTTCGGAGCGCGGCCGATGAAGGCATAACGGCCCTGTTCAGCTACATCGCGGGCGGAAATTGGCGCATCCAACTACTCCGCTGATGCTGAGCACACGATCCAAGCTGCGGATACTCGGGGTGGCCCTCGCGCTCTTCCTTTGCGTGCTACCGGCTGACTCCTACTCTGTCCTCTCGCACGAGCAGATCGTCGACATGGCGTGGAAGGACCACATTGTGCCGGCAATTCGGCACCGCTTCCCCAAGGTGACGGACGAGCAATTGAAGGAAGCTCACGCCTACGCCTACGGCGGCTGCGTGGTGCAGGACATGGGCTACTACCCATTTGGCAATCATCACTTCAGTGACCTGGTGCACTACGTCCGTAGTGGAGATTTCGTGACCGCGCTGCTGCGCGAGTCAAGCGACGTCGATGAATATGCTTTCGCCCTGGGTGCACTGGCGCATTACGCCTCCGACACCATGGGCCACCCGGCGGTGAACCGTTCGGTGGCTATCGATTTTCCCAAGTTGCACCGGAAGTACGGCAACGTGGTCACCTATGAAGACGACCACAAGGCGCACATCCGCACCGAATTCGGCTTCGACGTCGTGCAAGTGGCGAAGGACCGCTACACCAGCGACGCGTATCACGATCTTGTCGGCTTCGCGGTCGCCAAGGATTCGCTGGCCCGCGCTTTTCGCGATACCTACGGCTTCGATATCAGCGGGATCTTCGATAACGAGGATAAGACGATTGGCTCGTTTCGCTGGGCGGTGAAAGACCTGATTCCTGAACTGACGCGCGTGGCCTTGAAGACGCGCAAACAGGAGATCATGCGCGAGTATCCGACCTTTGATCGGAAGAAGTT
>JBOGLI010000187.1:0-5692 GCA_050746165.1 Terriglobales bacterium
ACATCGAGGTGCTGGCTATCACCTCGACCCTCGCCTGCTACAACGATTGCCCGCGCGGAAACGCCGAGGTTGATGCCGTTCTTCGGCAGCATACGGACCGTTTTCGCGGATACATTACCGTCAATCCCAATCCGCCCGGACAAGCGATTGCCGAGCTTCAGAAGTGGTCGCACTTCCATTCGCCGCCGCTGATCAAGCTGCACCCGAGCCTCCACAAGTATCCCGTTCATGGCGAGCACTACCGTCCCATCTGGGACTACGCGAACCAGACACACGCCATCGTTTTGGTTCACACCTGGGATTCCGATCCAAACTGCGGTCCATCGCTATTTCCGCCGATTGCGCGCGCCCATCCGCATGCGCGCATTCTCCTCGGCCACTCTGGTGTGACCTGGCGCGGGTACATGCAGGCAATCGAGGCTGCCGAGGCTGCGCCCAACCTGTATCTCGACCTCTCTGGCTCGCAAAATCACCGGCTGATCCTGGAACGGTGCGTCGAGCGCCTCGGCGCTGAGCGCATTCTGCTCGGCTCCGACCTGCCGTTCCTGGAAGCGTCGATGACGATCGGCCGGGTGCTAACCGCCGAGCTTCCGGACGCCGCTAAAGAAAAGATCCTGCGCACCAATTTTCTCCAGATGCTGAATGAGGGACGATGAAACTGCTGAACTTTTTCTCCGACAACGGCCGCAGGGCATTGGGCTTGGTCGAAGGCGATCGCGTGCTGGACCTGACCGCCGCCTCCAAAGGCCGTACTGAATTCGCTTCTGTCGGCGCCTGGCTGCGCGCCGGTCAGGCGGGCGTGGACGCGATGCCGGCGGTACGCGCGCAAGCCGCGGCCGGGGCGCCGTTATCTTTGGCAGGGCTCAGCCACGCGCCGCTGATTGAGCCCGATGCGCGAATTTTCTGTGTTGGATTGAACTACGCAGATCACGCGGCCGAGAACAACCTGCCGCCGCCGACTTCTCCAATCTTTTTTGCGAAGCTGGCCTCGGTGGTCATTCCTCACCTGGCGGCGATTCCGAAGCCGGCCATCACAGAGCAACTCGATTACGAAGCCGAGGTTGCCGTGGTCGTAGGCAAGCGCGCCGACCGCGTCACGCCGGAAGCCGCCCAGTCCTGCATTGCCGGCTTCACTATCATGAACGACGTCACTGCTCGCGATCTGCAGGTGAAAGACAAGCAGTGGTTTCGTTCGAAGAACTGCAACGGCTTCGGACCGCTTGGTCCCTGGCTGGTGACCGCCGACGACATTCCAGACCCGGCCGGAATGGAAGTCACGCTGCGCGTCAACGGCGAGGAGCGCCAGCATTCCAACACGCGCAACCTGGTATTCGGTCCCGCGGCACTCATTTCGACGCTGTCGCAGACGCTGGTCCTGCAGCCCGGCGACATGATCAGCACCGGAACGCCGGCGGGCATCGGCTTTCATCGCAAGCCGCCGGTGTTTCTGCGCGCGGGAGACCGCATCCAGGTTGAGGTTTCCGGGATCGGCGTGCTTGAAAACGTGGTTGTCTACGCATAAAGGGCAGATTGAGCAGGTTGCCTGTTGCGCGCATGGATGGTATTGTTCCGCGAATCTTTTGCGTTAGTTTTGCGTTATGAGATCCGCCAAAAGCGATTCCTCGTATTCGGTTCCGGCGCTTCATCGGACCCTCGACATCATCGAGGCCCTGATTGGGCAGCGGCCGCTCACTGTCAGCGAGCTGCACCGCCAGTTCAAGATTCCCAAGAGCTCCGTTTACGCCATTCTGCAAACCTTGAAGGCGCGCGGCTATGTCAGCAAGGACGACATGGACCAGTACTCGCTCAGCCTGCGCCTCTTCACGCTCGGCATTTCGCTCATCGAGAATCTCGACCTGCGCAAGGGCACGCACGCTCTGCTCGAGGAACTAACGCAGAAAGCGCAGCTCACCGGCCATATCGGTGTTCTCGACGGGAAAGAAGCGGTTTACATCGACAAGGCGGAGGTCTTAACTGCCGTCCGCCTGACTACATGGCTTGGCCGTCGCGTTCCCCTGCACTCCACGTCGATGGGAAAGGCGATGCTGGCCTTTTTGCCGGAGGCGGAAGTCGATGCGGTCCTCGGCAAGGGCCCACTTCAGAAGCTGACTTCGAAGACCATCACCAATCCGGCACAACTGAAACTAGAACTGGCCAAGGTTCGCGCGCAGGGCTACGCGATCAGCAATGAGGAGAATGAAATTGGTGTGCGGGCCGTGGGCGCCCCGATCTTCGGCAGCACAGGGCGGCCGGTGGCCGCCGTCAATTTAGGCGCCAGCGCACTGAATATGAAGTCGAAGGATCTGCCGCGGCTCGGCGCGCTGGTGCGGAATTATGCCGAGAAGATCTCCGGCGTCAGCCATCTTTCCAAGTTCCGCCAGGATTCATTCATGTGATCGCGACGCGGGAGTAGCCGTATTCTCCGCGGGTTCTTCGGGAGTCCGATCGCGTCGCATCCACATCACTCCGCCGAGCAGGACCAGCACCGCCGCCACGCCTGAATCCGCGGCCCGAGCTTCCACCGTGCTCGACACAACTCCGGCAATTGCCAGCAGCGCTCCGACGGCCGCCGTGACTTTGGCGATCTCGGCGTGCGGCCCGCGCCCCGCCTTTTGCGGCTGCAACGGCTGTCGCATGTCGCGAAAGAAATCCTGGACCTGCTGCTGCTCCTTCGTTTTGGTCACCAGCACGCGACTGCCGAACCACATCCCCAGCCCTGTCACCAGGGTGTTGGTGATGATCGAGATGCCGTCAAAGGTTCGCAGCCATGTTGCCGAATGGCTCGACGCTTCCGCAAACCGCAGCAGCAACATTGCAATGCCGCTGATGCTGCCCGTGATGTAGCCAGCCAGCGCGCCTTTCCAGGTGAGGCGGGGCGTGATGAGCGCGATCAGGATCGGCAGGTACGACGGCGCCAAAAACACGCCAGCCACGGTGACCATCAATTCCAGCAATGACTGCTGTCCGCTGAAGGCAATCCACAACGCGCAACCCAAAGACAGCGTGCCGATCACGACTGTGAACCATCGTCCGGCACGCAAAAGGTGCGACGGTTCCGCCGTCGGTTTGATCAGCCTGTAGTAAACGTCTTGCGTCAAAACGCTGGCCAGCGCGCTGAAGTCCGCGCTCACTGTCGCCATCGTCGCCGACAACAGCGCCGCGATCACGATCCCGATCATACCGGCCGGTAGCAACTTCAATACAAGCAGCACGTACGCGTCTTCGGTCCGGTGCGCAGCAATCAGGTCGGGAAGCAGGTGCCGCCCGATGATCGCCGGCAGGATCATGATCGGCGCCCCCGCGAAATTCAGTACCGCCGAGAGATAGCCGGCTTTTGCCGCTTCCCGCTCATCCTTCACCGAATAATATTTTTGCGCCAGCGCCCATGACCCGTTGTAGCTGATCGCGATCAGCACCGCGAAACCGACGACGTACACCCATGTGTACGGCCCGTTAATCGGATGGAAGAAACCTTTCGGAAAATTTGTCACCGCTGCGTGCAGTCCGCCGACCTTCCAGATCGCGAGAGGTAACAGCAGGAGCATCGCGAGGATTTTCATTAGGAACTGGATGTAGTCGGTGACCGTGAGCGCCCACAGCCCTCCCCACAACGTGTACAAGATGGTCACAATTCCGCAGGCGACGATCGCGGTCGGCACCGACATACCCATGCTCGACGCGAGGAACAGGCTAGTCGCGAAAATTTTCAGCCCGTCCTCGAACACCTTCATCGGGATCCCCGCCCACGCGAACAATTGGCGGATTCCGATGTTGAACCGTCGTTCCAGGAATTCCACGGGCGTAATTACGCGCGCCTGCCGCCAGCGCTTGGCAAACAGCGCTCCACCTAACAGGCAGGCCGGGACGGTCACCCAGAACAACGTCACTGAAACCCAGCCATACATGTAACCGATTTGCGCGTACGCGACGAACGACAGCGCGCTGAAACTCGACATGTAATGCGAGACGCCAGCCAGCCACCATGGAATCTGGTGTCCGCCCGCGAAGTAGTCGGCTGTGCTCGTCATGCGGCGGCGGAAGTGCAGCCCGATCCAGATCACCAGCACGAAGTAGCCGGCGATGACGAGCACGTCGGGCAGCGTCAGCGAAAACGTATGGTTCATTTCATCGGCCTGCGGTGGCCATGTAGTTTCCGTACCCCACGATCACCGTCGACACGACGAGCACGAGGATGGTGAGAGCCACCAGTGATTTCGTGCGGCGGCTCGTGCCGCTCCATTCTTTCAGCGCGATTCCCCAGAGCGTGCTGAAGATGATGATGCTCGCCATGTGCAGCGTCCAACTGGAAAACTTGTACCGCCCCATCTGGGTTTCGCCCATGGTGTAGAAAAAGAATTGCAAGTACCACGTGGTGCCGGCGAGCGCGGAAAAGAAGTAATTCGCCAGCATGGGCGCGCGGTCGGTGGTGGATACGGAAACTGGAGCTGCGGCGGCCGCGACTTCCTCGCCCGGCGCATCGATGGTCGTCTCTAGGATGTGTTCCTCACTCCGGCTTGGAACGTGGCCGCGGACCCGGGAATCGAAATACTGATAGCCCGTGTGATTGCGGATGTTCAGAATCACGCACCAGATGAAGTTCGTGGTGAATCCGCCCGCCAGCACAACCACGAGGACCGGCAACCCTTGCCACAGTGGCGCAGTTCCGTGTTGCACAGTCAAAGCCTTGATCGGGTCGCCCGCAGCCAGTCCATAGGCGAAGCACGCGCTCATTACGCCGGAGAACGTTGCGACCACGAGGCCTTTTTTTAGGTTGAAATCGCTAATCGCGGCGCGCTTCTGGTCTTCCGAGAGCTCCCGCTCTTTTGATATTCCTGCCGCGCCCGCGAATCCGATACCGAGGAGGCAAATAATGACGCCGGCCAGGATCACCAGCCCCGGATGCGTGTGCAGCACCTGGGAAACGAACTCGCCACGGAAGATCGGAGGAACCAGCGTCCCGAACGCCGCCGTATATCCCAATGCCACGGCCATTCCCAGCGACATGCCGAGATAGCGCATGGTTAGCCCGAACGTCAGGCCGCCCAGTCCCCACATGGCTCCGAAGAAATACGTCCAGAAGAGGGTGCTTGGCGAAGTCTGGTGCAGCACCGCCCCGAGGTCGTGAGTCATGAAGCTGGCCAGGATCCAGGGGACGATGATCCAGCTGAAGAAACCGCCCACCAGCCAGTAGGTTTCCCACGCCCAGTTTCGTACCTTGCGGTATGGGACGTAGAAGCTCCCCGCCGCCAAACCACCCAGCCAGTGGAAAAATACCCCGAGAGGAGGATTGGGAATCATTGCAGACTGCTGGGCAGCCTATTGCCGTTGGTCACCCGCTGTCAACAGCCAATAGAAGAACTGTTTTTGATTTGAAAAACACTGTCATACAATGGCCGCGGTTTACCTGGGAGTCGTGCCTGTGCCCAAATCGTCCTCCAACCGGCTGTATTGGATTCCGGTCCTTTCCAAAGCGCTCGATGTCCTTGAGCTGTTGCAAGCTGAGACCGAGCCACAGTCGCTGGAGTCCATTTACGCCCGCACCCGTATTTCGAAGACAACCATCTACCGGATTCTAAAGACCCTGGTCCACCGTGGATACCTCGGCCAGGGGCCAGACCGCCGCTACCGCGTGATCTCGCGTCCGAAAAAGGCGAAGTTCGGCTTTGGCAGCTAGTCGAGCGACCTGCCGTTC
>JBOGLI010000188.1:0-4411 GCA_050746165.1 Terriglobales bacterium
AAGCGGCTCGCCGCGCCCGGCTGCGGCAACTGCGCCGCTTCCGGCGAGCACGAGCAGAGCGGATCCCCTCGGCGCTGAGTCCGGCCGGCGCGCGTCCGGCAAGAAAAAAGGGGGGCGGCCCAGGCCGCGCCCCCTTCAAATCGGCTCGCCGCTCCGCGAGTCTTCAGAACTTCGCAGTGAAGCCCAAGAACAACTGACGACCGAACATGTCGTAAATCGGATAGGTGTTCGCTGCTCCGCCGCCGACGATGTTGCCATCGATGATCGGCGGATCCTTGTCCATGATGTTGTTGAAGCCGGCGCGGAACGACAGGATGCTGTTTACCCGCCAGTTGGCCGTCAGATCCAGATAACTGTAAGAGGGAATCACGGCATTGAACTTGTCGTACGCGCCCCAGACCGCGAAATGCAATGACGGATCCGAGTCGTTGTTATCTTCCTCGACCTTGCCGATGTAGCGCCACGTCGCCGTCGCCGTGACGTTCCAGGGCGTCTGCCAGCTCGCGCTGAAGATGTGATGCCAGCGCGGATCGATGGTCTGACAGACGAACCCGAAGAGGCCGGCGCAATCGTAGGTATGCTGACCCGGCAGCGGTGTGGTTTCCGCATGCTGCAGATACGAGCCGTTCATGTCGAAGTCGACAGCGCCCAAACTCTTAGGCAGGTCGATCTTGTAGTTGAACTGCACGTCGATGCCGCTGTCCACCGCAGCGCCGGCATTGACGTTGGACTGAATGATATAGCCGCCGCCGGCGATGGTGCTGCCCGTCAAGCCGCCCGTGACGTTCGAACGGACGATCTGGCTGCAATAGAGCGGACTGCCGGTGGCGGCGCAGTTAGCCAGGATCACGCCGGCCGGAATTACCGTGACCTCCTGGCTCAGCGCGATGTGATAGTAGTCGACGCTGCCCTTGAAATTCGGTACCTGGCTGGGCGCGAAGTTGATACCGATGGTATAGGTCTCGGCCTGCTCGGGCTGCAGATTCGGGTTGCCGCCCGCCAATTGTGACAGCTGGCCGGCCGCTCCCTGCGGAATGGTGTCGGTCGTGCTGCCATTGCCGTATTGCGAGGCCTTGACGCCCATGTGTTCGCACTCGGCGAGCGTGTCCTGGGCGGGCGCCGCGATCGCGCCAGTGCCCGTGAACGTGGGTGCGCAGGGATCGTTTCCGAGCTGCGCTCCCCCGACGAGCTGCGGATTATAGAGCTCAACCACGCTCGGGGCGCGGATCGCCTTGTCGTACGACAGACGCAGGCGATAGTCCTCGATGGGGGCGTACTGCACTTCGAACTTGTAGGTGTTCACCGGGCCTGAGGTCGTATAGTCCGACCGCCGGTAGCCACCGTCGAACAGCAGCTCCTTGACGCCCGTTACATTCTGAACGAGCGGCGCGCGCAGTTCGAGGAACTCTTCCGAGACCGACACACTGTTGTTGATGGGTACGGCGGCGCTGCCGAAACCCGATAGCAGTCCGCTCTCCTCGGCGTAGTCAGGCAGGAAGTACTCGTTGTCGTTGCGGTGCTCGAAGCCGAGGTCGACGCCGACACCGTCGGTTGCCAGCGGGGAATGAATACCATACTTGCCAAGCTGACCCGTGATTTCGGCATGAATCGTTCGCAGCGTGGACGTGCCCTCGCCGGTACCGTTGAGGTACAGGTAATTGAGCGCCGCCGGCGTTACACCGCCATCCGCGAAGATATTGTACGGAACGCACGGCGCTCCGCTGACGCAGGTGGGATTGGCGGCCGTGCCCGTGACCTGCAGGGCGTTGTCGATGCCCTGAAAGTTCAGGTATTTCTCATTGATATTGAAGAACGTGGTGTAGAAGTACTGCCCATAAACATCGTATGTCCAGGCGTCGCCCAGGTCGCCCTTGAAGCCAAAGACCGGGCGATAGTTCTCATGCTCATAGTCCGAGAGTCGTCCACCGCCCTCGATATTGCGGCGACCGATGCGCACGTCGGCGCAGTTGAGTGAAGTCGTACCGGCTACATTGATGCAGGCCGCGTCGGGATTGGCGGCGGCGTAAGTGAGCTGGCTGGGTGAGCACAGTATCGAGGCTTCCTGTCCGCTCAAGAACGGGTTGTTGCAATTGACCTGATACTCTCCGCTGCCGGTGGGATCGGTCGGGTTGAGATCCTTGAACAAGGCCGCCGGAGCAATTTGCTGGTGCGTCCGATCGTCCATGAAATAGACCTAGGCATACGGCTGGAACCAGTCCGTGATGGTGTCGTGCGCGAGGAACGCAGCGTTGTAACGATCATCTTCCCGCGTCATGTAGATATAGGGCTGCGAATTGAAGGAGGCCGGCGGCGTTGTCGCGATGCCCAGACCCTGCTTAACGAAATTGTTCCCTTTGACGCTATAGGTCGTATTGGCGTTGGGTCCGGTCAGGGGCTCGTAGGCATTGGAGTTGGACGAGCCGCCGCAGTCGGCGCCGGTGATGGTGCCGTTCGCGTCCGTCAAGGGCGTGTTAAATTCGCAGCCACCGAAGTCGCGCTCGCTGCTCACCACCGGTTCCTGGTGTCGGTAGCTCAGGAACGCGGTGACGTTGCCATTGCCATCGGCAAAGTTCGTGCCCATCAGCATGTCGAAATTGCCCTGGCGTCCGTCCTGGGTCAGGCCGGTCGCCGGTGTGGTCCCGAACGCCCGCACCTGCGCCTGCGCGGCAGTGTTGCCGTTGTCGTGCAGGTACTCATCGAAATTTCCATCGAATTGAAAGCCCTGAAAGTCGTGTTTCATGATGAAGTTGACCACGCCGGCAATGGCGTCCGAGCCATAGGCCGCGGATGCGCCGCCCGTCACGACTTCGACCCGCTCGACCAGGCCTGCCGGAATCTGGTCCAGATCGGGAGCCGGGGACTGGATGAACGTATAGGGTGAGCCTTGACCGAGGCGTCGGCCATCGACCAGCACCAGGGTCCGGTTGGGGCCCAATCCGCGCAGATCCGCCGTGGAGACGCCACCGGCGGTCGACAGGCCGCTGGTGCCATTGCCCAGATCCTGTCCCAACGAATTGGTAAAGTTTTGTGGCAATTGATTGATGATGTCACCGGTGTCCGTCAGGCCCGTCTTCGCGATGTAAGCGGACGACAACACCTGGATCGGGCTGGTGCTGACTTCATTCGGAGCAGGAATGCGCGAACCGGTGACGATCACTTCCTGAAGCTGCGCGTTCTCGGCCGCCTCGGCTGCGACCCCAGTGCTGCTGGGCGCCGCTGGTGCGGTATCAGATGCGGCGGCGGGTGACGCGGCGGCCGACTGATCCGCCCACGCCGGGGCGCCAAACAAAGCCGCCAGGCAGCAACCGGTGATCAAGCCTTTGCATGCGACACGAATGACTGTACTCAACCCTGCCTTGATGGCACGGTCGCCGTCTTGTCGAATGACTATCATGTGAGGATTCCCCTTAAACGGACGGCGAGCGGGCTTGGTCTGAGTGTTATGCCCGCGCGCAATCCCTGCGACCCAATAACTTTGCAGTCAGGCCTCGGACCCAATACGAGACGAAACAGAAGCAACCATCTGAGACGAGACCGAGACTGCTCCCTTGGAATGTGCTCATAGCTTAATCGACATTTGATGTGACAGACAAGCGACTGTTGCCTGAATACAACGCATTCCGATCTCAAGCCGAGTTTCTCTTTCTTGTTGCGGCATAGTCGCACTTAGGCTCTACTGATGAGCTACCCATCGTTTCAGCCTTTTGACCGAGACCCGTTATGTGGCGCCCGCGGCGGTCGGCGTTTCAAATTCGCCACCCAATTCACCTCGGGCCGGCCGTTGAACCATGACGGTGCGAGAGTTGCGGCGTAGCAGCAGAAGCGCCAGAGGCGGCGAATCGGCGCGGGAACTCGGGCGCCCTCGGCGCTGTGCAGAAAGCGCGGCCGTATTCCTCGCGATGTTCTGTCTACTGGCCGGCGCCCCGACAGCCACGGCGGCTTCCGCGGGTCCGATCGAGCAGCCGCGATTGCACGAGATTGCCGACGCGCCCGACCCCGAGCAGCTCCGGGCGACGGTGCAGGCGCTGGTGGCATTCGGCACGCGCCACACGCTGTCGGACACGGTTTCGGCCACGCGCGGCATCGGTGCCGCACGACGCTGGGCGCAGTCCCGCTTCGAGCAGATCGGTCGCGATTGCGGCGGCTGCCTCACGCTGGTGACCCCGGCACAGGTCGTCACAGGCCCGCGCGTGCCCGAGCCCGTGCAAATCCTCGACGTCGTCGCGATTCAAAAGGGAACCACCGATCCCGACCGCGTCGTCGTACTGACCGGTCACATCGATTCACGCGTCAGCGACGTCATGAATTCCAGTGCCGATGCGCCGGGGGCCGATGACGATGCCTCCGGGGTGGCCGTCGTCATGGAAGCCGCGCGCATCCTGAGCCGCTACCGCTTTCCCGCCACCATCGT
>JBOGLI010000189.1:0-6507 GCA_050746165.1 Terriglobales bacterium
TCTGCGTCCTCTGCGTCCTCTGCGTCTAGTTCCCTGGAAGTGCTCCGCCTTGATCGACATTCGGGATTCCTCACCCCGAGCAATTTGAAATTTGGCAATTTGAAATTTCAAATGTCTATTTCCTGCAAATCTCACCGACCACTTCCAGCGCGCGCGCGCAGCCGGCGCGGTCCACGTCCATGTGCGTAACGAAGCGGACCAGTTCGTTGTTCACGCCGCCGGCGATCACATTCCGCTCCGCCATCTTGCGCGTGAATTCCGCCGATCCCATGCCCGTGCCGGTAATGTCGAAGATCAGGATGTTGGTGACCACCGTCGCGGGGTCGATCTTGATGCCGGGAATGCGCGACAGGCCTTGGGCCAGGTATTTTGCGTTGTCGTGATCTTCCTTGAGGCGTGCCGTGTGCTTCTCCAGAGCAATCAGCCCCGCCGCGGCCAGGATGCCGGCCTGGCGCATGCCGCCACCGAGAGCCTTGCGGCAGGCGCGCGCGTCGTCGATGAACTTACGGTTGCCCACCAGCATGGAACCCACCGGCGCGCCCAGTCCCTTGGACAGGCAGAACATCACGGAATCGAACTTCCGAGTGATTTCCTTCACCGGCTTGCCGAGCGCAACGGCGGCGTTAAAGACTCGCGCGCCGTCCAGATGCACCGGCAGGCCCATCTCGTGCGCGCGGTCGCAGATCTCGTCGGCAAATTCCTGTGGATACACGCTGCCGCCCGCCATGTTGTGCGTATTCTCCAGCGAGATCAGCCCGGTCTGGGCGCGGTAGTAAATCTTTGGGGCGATCCAGCGCTTCACTAGGTCCCAGGTCAGGATGCCGTTGGGCGCGGGCAGCATGCGCGCTACGCACCCGGAAAACCAGGAGAGCATCGCCATCTCGTAGTTGTAAATATGTCCGCGCTCTTCGCAGATGATCTCCTGACCCGGCCGGGTATGCAGCTTGATGGCGATGGTGTTGCCCATCGTGCCCGACGGGACAAAGATCGCCGCCTCACGCCCGAAGATCTCGGCGGCGCGCTGCTCGAGCCGGTTGACGGTCGGGTCTTCGGCGTACACGTCATCGCCGACCTCGGCCTCGGCCATGGCGCGGCGCATCTCGGGCGTGGGCTTGGTGACGGTATCGCTGCGCAGATCAACGGTGAGGGCGCGGCGCGATTTATCTTCGGAGACGGTCTGCGGCTCTGTGATTGTGCTCATGAGTTCAGCTTTCGAATGACGCTGAGATTAGTCTATGCAAAAGCAATTCCGATTGTCGATTGTCGAGTACCGAAATCACACCACAGAGGCACAGAGACACAGAGATAACAGATGAGAAAATCAAAGAATTCTGCGAATGATGCCGCCGCGGCTCAGCACCGGCACGCCGAAATTTATCAGCAACCCGACTTTTTTCTGTGCCAAGCGCAAGTATGTCAACAACTGCGCTTCGTGCACCGGCACGCATTTCTCGGTCGCCTTCAATTCAATTACGACCGAGTCCTCGACAAGCACATCAATGCGATAACCGCAGTCGAGTCGAATTCCTTTATAGACGACCGGCAGACTTACTTGGCGCCGAAATGCAATGTCGCGGAGCTGCAATTCGTGACAAAAACACTCATCGTAAGCGCTCTCCAGCAGCCCCGGTCCCAGTTCCCTGTGGACTTCAAGAGCTGCACCTATGATTCGTCCCGTCAGCTCCGCGAATGGGCCGGTATAAATTCGCGCACTACCGGGCGGTACTCGAGCGTCTAGGTCTGTTTTGAATTCCATATTCAGCCATCGCTTTTATGAAATGAATTCCCCTGTGTCTCTGTGTCTCTGTGTCTCTGTGGTTCATTTTTATCCTGCCAGTATAAGTTCGCGAACTACGGGGCGGTTCTCGAGAATTTAGGTCTGTCTTGAATTCGATATTCATCCATCGCTTCTTTGAAATGAATTCCTCTGTGCCTCTGTGTCTCTGTGGTTCATTTTCATTCCCCGAACGGGTTTTCGATCGACGGGCTCTCCGGCGAGAACAGTTCCGCACCGTTTTCGGTGACGTACATGTCGTCTTCGATGCGCACGCCGAACTTGCCCGGCTGGTAGATTCCCGGCTCATCGCTGAACGTCATGTCTTTTTCGAGCAGCATCTTGTTGCCGGGTACGAGGTAGGGCCACTCGTGTCCGTCCATGCCGATGCCGTGGCCGAGACGGTGCGAGAAGTACTTGAAGCCCGGCCCGAAGCCGGCATCCACGATCACTTTGCGCGCGGCGGCATCCACCGATTCGGCGGGCACTCCCGGGCGCGCGGCGGCCAGCGCGGCCTTCTGCGCGCGGCGGACGATATCGAAAACCCGCTTCTGCTCGTCGCCGGCTTTGCCTAGAACAAACGTCCGAGTGATGTCGCTTTTGTAGCCCTCGACATCGCAGCCATCGTCGATCATGATCGGCGTGCCTTCTTCGATCACCTGCGGCGCGAGTGACCCGTGCGGATTGGCGGTAGCTTCGCCGACCATGACGCTCGCGTCGCCGCGGAAACCAACGCGCTGGTACGCCGCGGCGATCAGCGCCTCGCAATCGTGCTGGTTCATGCCCGGCTGTAGCGCGTGATAGACCGCGCGATATACCTGCCACGTTGCCTGGTTGGCCAATTTCATAAGTTGCAGTTCGTGCGCGCTCTTGTGCATGCGGCAGCCGGCAGTCACCGGCGTCGCACTGACGACCTTCACGGCGGGAGCGGCCTTGGTGACGCCGTCCGAGAAGACGAACGTCGTACGCTCCTCGATGCCGAGCGTGCCCGCGCGAATGCCGCGATCGGCCAGCCCGCTGGCGACAAGCTTGTACGGGTCTTCATCCTCCTGCCAGGTAAGGACGTCGGCCGAATCGGCCAGCGGACCGGCGGCAAGCTGCTCGTGCAGGCGGTCTCGTTCAAACGCCGGTGCGACGAAGTACGCGCGACCGTTTGCCGGCAGCACCAGCGCGCCCAGCCGTTCCGAGTTCCACCAGCGGATGTTCGTGTAATAAAGAAGAGACGTACCACCGATCATCAGGATGGCGTCGATCTTGTTGGCGCGCATCAGCTCGCGGGCGCGCTCGATGCGTTGCTGTCGCTCGGCGTTCGAGATCGGGACCACCTCGTCGCGCAGTGATTTGAGAGCCTGGATCGACGGCGCAACGGCACGCTCCTGCCGCTGTTCGGCCTCGACCGGCAGCGTGGAAACCAGCGAACCGGCGGCCGCTGCCGTGGAAATCTTCAATACATCGCGTCGCGTGATCATGGAAACTCCAAGTGAGTCGTGAGGCTTGAGGGGCTGAGGCCTCCAGCCTCACTCCTCACGACTCATGCCTCTCGATAACTTTTTACAGACTGAGCCGTCCAATGTATCGAACGCGGAGGTGCGCGACAACCTGAAGTCTCAGGCGAATCGAGGGAACCGCGTCCGTCCCGCATCCGTATTCAGAAGTAGTCGGGAATCAGCGGTCGCGATCAGCAGGTCGGCACTGAATCTCCGGTTTCGACCTCCTGATCACCGACCACTGACCACCGATCACTCTTATCGGCCGCGCCATGATTATTCGCGATCTTTTCCTCGATGTCTTAAGAACCCTCTGGGCGCACAAGCTGCGTGCGGCGCTGACCATGTTCGGCATCGCCTGGGGCATCGTATCGATTGTCCTCATGGTCGCCGCCGGCGAAGGACTGCGGGTTGGACAGGCAAAAGTTTCGGCCACGCTCGGCCGCGACGTCATGATTATCTTCGCCGGAACCACCAGCATGCAGGCAGGCGGAGCCCGCGCCGGACGCCGCATTCGCTGGGACGACACGGACGTTCCCATCCTCCAGCAGGAGGCGACCGATTGCGAGGACGTCCTGCCCGAACTCGGCCAGGGAAACATTCGCGTCACCAGCAACTTCAACTCGGGCGCCTTCGAGGTCACCGGCTCCACGCCGCCATTTGAGCAAGTCCGGAGCACCGAGGTCGGCACCGGACGCTTCTACAACTGGGACGACTATCACCAGGCGCGCAAGGTCGCGTTCATCGGCTCTGAAGTGAAGAAGCAGTTGTTCGGGTCGCGCAACCCGCTGGGCCAAACGCTGATGGTTCGCGACACGCCTTTCACGGTCATCGGCGTGATGAAGGAAAAGGATCAGGACTCCAGCTACGACGGCTTCGACGTCAACAAAGTTTTCGTTCCCTACACCGTCATGCAGCGCGAGTTCCCCAACAAGCCGCCAGACACGATGCACACGCTCGACCGCCTGCTGGTCACACCGAAATCGGTCGCGCAGCACGAGTCGTGCAAGAACCAGATCGCAAAGGTCCTCGGCCGCATTCACCGCTTCGACCCGACCGACAAGGAAGCCCTGCACAACTGGGACACGCTCGAAGAGGCGCAGGCCTTCCAGCGCATGACCGACGGCATGAAGTATTTTCTCGGAGCCGTTGGCCTGACGACGCTCTTCCTCGGCGGGCTTGGCGTAATGAACGTCATGCTGGTCGCGGTTCGCGAGCGCACGCGCGAGATTGGCGTGCGTAAGGCGGTGGGCGCGGCTGCGGGCGAAATCCGGCGGCAGTTTTTCCTGGAAACGCTGCTGCTGGTGCTGGTCAGCGGCGGCGTGGGATTGGGCATTGCCTATGGGCTCTGCGCGCTCGTCGACATGATGCCGATGCCACAGTACTTCGCAGGACTTATTCCGACATGGCAGTCGGGCGTGCTCTCGGTGGGATTACTGGGAACGATCGCCATCCTTTCGGCGATGTACCCGGCGAACAAGGCGGCGACCATCGATCCGATCGAGGCGCTGAGATATGAAGCTGGAGGCTGAAAGCTGACAGCTGTTGTTATGGGCATCATTCGCGAAATCTTCGTCGAGTCCTGGACCGCGCTGCAGCGCAGCCGTGTGCGCAGCGCGCTGACCATGCTCGGCATCGTTTGGGGCATTGTCGCCGTCACGCTGCTGATCGCCTACGGCAGCGGCTTTCGCGGTGTGCTGGTGCACGCCTTCGACGCCTTCGGCAAAAGTGCGGTGATTTGCTGGCCCGCGCAGACCAGCGAACAGCCCGGCGGACAGCGCGCGGGCAAGGTTGTTCGCTTCGAGCAGGCTGACCTCGACATGGTGCTCGCCAACGCCACGCTGGTGAAGCACGCCTGCCTGGAAACCGTCCATAACCAGCCCATCACCTACAACGACCGCATGGTGGCCACGGCGATTCGCGGCGTCTGCCCCGAATACGGCGAGATGCGTAATGAAGTCGCGCGCGACGGCCGCTGGATTAACGCCGGCGATTTCGTCGATCGCCGCCGCGTCGCCTTTCTCGGCCAGTGGGTCGCCGACACGCTGTTCGCCGGGCGTCCGGCGGTGGGCCAGGAAATTCGCATCGGCGGCGTGCGCTTCACCGTCATCGGCCTGATGGCGAAGAAGATGCAGATGAGCAACTACTTCACCAGCGACGACCATTCCGTCTTCATCCCCTACTCCGCCGCGAGCGATCTCTGGGACACGCGCTACGCCAGCGTGATGGTCTTCGAGCCTGTCGCGCCCCAGTTCGAAAAGAAGGCGGAGGCGCAGGTGCTGGCGGCGGTGGCCGAGCGTCAGCGCTTCTCCCCTACCGACAAGAAGGCCATCATGATGTTCGGGCGCGAGCAGTTCCGTCCGGTCATCGACGGCATCACCATCGGCCTGCAGGTACTCCTCATCTTCATCGGCGGCTTGACGCTCGGCATCGGCGGCGTGGGAGTCATGAACATCATGCTGGTCTCGGTGGATGAGCGCATCCGCGAGATTGGCCTGCGGCGGGCGCTGGGCGCACGCAAGTTCCACATCCGCATTCAATTCCTCTCGGAAGCAATGCTGATGATGCTGCTCGGCGGCGCCATCGGCATTGGCCTTGCCTACGTCGTCGCCTGGGTCACGCCCACGCTGCCCATCCTCGGTCCCCTCTTCCAGGACACCAGCGGCCAGGGCGACATCCACCTCCACATCTCCGCCATGACCGTGCTGATGGCGACGATGGTGCTGCTGCTGGTCGGCGTCATCACCGGCATGGTACCAGCCTTGCGCGCCGCACGGCTCGACCCGGTTGAAGCGCTGCGCTACGAATAGTTCTTGGTTCCTGGTCAGTGGTGATTAGAGCTTGTTTCAAAGGTGACTTCGGAAGGGCGCGGCTTCAGCCGCGCCGCTGAGCCGCCAATGTTCACGCGGCTCTAGCCGCTGTGGGCACCCGACATCAGTGCCGACAGCCGGCTCAATTATGTCGCGCTGCGATGGACCCGCTGAATCCCCCTTGTGTTCCGCCGTATCCGTTATAAAATCTCGCCTTCGTTCTCACCTGAATAAAAGAGGTCGGTAATGAAACTCGTTCGCGCTCTTGCCGCCGCACTTTCGATCTCACTGGCCCTTCCGTTGGCCGCCGCGCCCGCCAACCCGGCCATTCCCACACCCTCGCAATTCCTCGGATTCCAGGTCGGTGCCGACCGCCAGCTCGCCGACTATCACCAGATCACCTCCTACCTCAAGGAACTGGCCTCCAAGTCCGACA
>JBOGLI010000190.1:0-5823 GCA_050746165.1 Terriglobales bacterium
GGCCTGCGTATCCGTCAGGCCGATCGCGGACCACGATTTTCCGCCGTCAGCCGATTTGTACATGCCGTTGCCTTCAGAGATGTCGGAGCGCATGTCGGCCTCACCGGAGCCGACATAAATTACGTTGGGATCTGAAGGCGCGACTGCGATGGCGCCGACTGATCCGACGTGAACCGCGTCGGAAATCGGGGTCCAGGTACGGCCCGCGTTCGTCGTGCGCCAGACACCTCCGGCTACGCCGCCGAAATAGAAGGTCTCCGGCTGTCCCGGAACGCCCGTCACCGCGACCGTGCGCCCGGCGCGGAACGGCCCAATCAGGCGCCACTGGAGCCCGGAATACAGCTTGGCATCAACTTGTGCGCGCGCGACAGGCGGCTGAAATATCAGGCTCGATACGGCGAGGAACAGGAGGAAGGCGGCACGGACGATGTTTTTCACGATGGCCGCAAAAGTAAACGCGCCGGTTATGCAAGTCAAGCGATGCGATCACATCGGCATACGAGGGAATCTCAAGAGCGAATATAATGCTCCGTTTTAACGAATCGCTCATCGGCACGTCTAATCCTTCAATGCGCACAGCGCGTTTTGCAGCACAGGTTTGATGACCCAATCGCCCGATCACCCGATATCGCGATATTGAGGAGACTTCATGAACGTCCTACGTCGTTTCCTGCCCGTCCTGTTTCTGACGTTAACAACGTTTGCGGTTGCACAAGCGAACCTGCCGGAAGGCCGCCTGATGCGCTTTCCCGATATCCACGGCAACCTGATCGTCTTCAGCTACGGCGGCGACCTGTGGCTGGCGGCGAACAACGGGGGGATAGCGCGGCGGATCACCTCGCATCCGGGCGAGGAGCTGTTCCCGAAATTTTCGCCGGATGGGAAGTGGATTGCCTTCACCGCCCAGTACGACGGCAACTACAACGTGTACGTGATGCCGGCGGAAGGTGGCGAGCCGCGCCAGTTGACGTTCCATCCCGGGGGCGGCGAGCTGTCGGAACGCATGGGCATCCACAACGAAGTAATCACGTGGACGCCGGATAGCCGCAACATCGTTTTCCTCACGCGTCGCGACACATTCAACACGTGGTTCGGACGGCTATACCAGGTCAGCATCGACGGCGGAATGCCCGAGGCACTGCCGCTCGACAAAGGCGGGTTGACATCGTTCGCTCCCGATGGCACGACCATCGCTTATAACCGCATCTTCCGCAATTTCCGCACGTGGAAGCGCTACACCGGCGGCATGGCGCAGGACATCACCATCTACAACCTGAAAACGCGCGCCATCAGCACCGTCCCGCACACGGATTGGACCGACACGTTTCCGATGTGGCACGGCGACACGATCTACTTCACATCAGACCGTGGCCCCGAGCACCGGTTGAACCTGTACAGCTACAGCGTGGGCACGAAGCAAGTGCGGCAACTCACCGAGTTCAAGGATTACGACGTGACGTGGCCGAGCCTTGGACCGGATTCGATCATCTTCGAGAACGGCGGATACCTCTACGTCTTCGACCTGAAGACGGAAAAACCGCAGAAGCTGACGATCTATCTTGCCGGGGACCGCGAGCTGGCGCGGGCGCACTGGGCAAGCGTCAAGAGCCTCATTACCGATTTTGATATCGCGCCCGATGGAAAACGCGCCGTCTTCAGCGCGCGCGGCGACGTGTTCACCGTGCCTGCAAAAGAGGGAAGCATCCGCGACCTGACGCGCACGCCCGGGATCCGCGAGAAGTACGTCGCATGGTCGCCGGACGGGCGCTGGATCGCCTACATGTCGGACCGCAGCGGGAACGGCGACGACTTGTACCTCTCGCCGCAGAACGGAATCGGGCCGGAAGTCCGCGTCACCTCCGACGGGAACATGTTCCGGCTTCCGCCGGTGTGGTCGCCGGACGGCCGCAAGCTGCTCTTCGCCGATAAAGCGGCCCGGCTCTGGTACGTCGACATCAACGACAAGAAGCCGGTGATGGTCGATCAGAGCAAGTACGGTGATATCACCGATTACCAATGGTCGCCGGACAGCAACTGGGTGGCGTATGCCAAGGCGGGCGAGAACCGCAACGACATCGTTTATCTCTACAACCTCGCCGACCGCAAGAGCACGGCGGTGACGACGAGCGCGAGCGAAAGCTACCAGCCTTATTTCGATCCCGAAGGAAATTACCTGTACTTCCTGTCGAACCGCGATTTCAACGAAGTGCTGGGCGTGTACGACATGGAGTTCTCGAACCCGAAGGCAGGGCGGGTTTACATCGCGACGTTGCGCGCCGACGAACCGTCGCCGCTGCCGGTTTTGAGCGACGAGGTGCAGCCGCTCCGTCAGCCGGATGTGCTGGTGACGCCCACGCCAAGCCAGCAGAAGCCGCCAACGCCGCCGGAGAAGCCTCCGCAACCGGCGGGACAGCAGGTGAAGAAGGCGCCGCAACCGGTCATGCAAGGCTCGGAGAAAACTCCGCAGGAAAAGAAAGTGGAAGAAGAGCAGCAGCCGGGCACGAGACCATTACCGCAGAATTTCCGTATCGACGTTGATGGCATTCAGCAGCGCATCGTAGCCCTCCCGATTCCACCGGCGAACTTGCAGAACCTGCAGGCGGCGAAGGGCGTGGTTTATTACGTCACCATGCCCATCTTCGGGCTCTCCGGGCCACTGCCCGGGGAGAAGCCGGCGATCCACGGTTTCGACCTGAAGTCGCGCAAAGGCCACGTGGTGATGGACGGGGCCGAGAGCTATGCACTCTCCTTCGATGGCAAGAAAATGCTCTATCGGGCCGGCGGTGGCGGTGAAGGCGAGGGCGGCAATGCCGTCTACGGGATCATCGACGCAAAAGTGCCGGGCGAAGAAGGGGGCGGCGAATCCGCAGAGCCGAAGTCGCTGAACCACGCCGGCGACGGCGCGCTCAAGCTCGACGCGATGCGGATGGAGGTAAACCCGCCGGCGGAGTGGAAACAGATCTTCAACGAGGTCTGGCGGCAGGAGCGCGATTACTTCTACGAGCCGGAGATGAACGGCGTTAACTGGCAGGAGGTGCACGACAAGTACGCGCAGTTGCTGCCGTTCGTCGCCGACCGGTTGAGCCTCACGTACCTGATGGGAGACATGATCGGAGAGCTATCGAACTCGCACACCTATGTGGGCGGAGGCGATTATCCGGACCTGAACGCGGTAAACGTCGGATTGTTGGGCGCGGACCTGCAGCCCGACCGCGCGAGCGGCGTTTACCGGATCACGAAAATCTATCCCGGCGAAAACTGGAACGGGAACCTGCGCTCACCGTTGACCGAGCCAGGCGTAAACGTGAAAGAAGGGGAGTACCTGCTGGCGATCAACGGGCAGGCGCTCAAGGCCCCGCAGAACCCGTACGAGTTGCTGGAAAACACCGTAAACCAGGCGACGACGATCACGGTGAACGCAAAGCCGTCAATGGACGGCGCGCGCAATGTGCTGGTGCGCCCGATCCCCAGCGAGTTCGGTCTGCACGAGTTGGACTGGATCGAGACGAACCGCGAGAAAGTGGACAAGGCCAGCGGCGGAAAGATCGGATATGTCTATCTGCCCGACATGGGAGCGCGCGGATTGAATGCCTTCGTCAAGCAGTACTTCCCGCAGATTCGCAAGGAGGGAATGATCTTCGACGTGCGCTACAACGGCGGCGGCTTCGTGGATCAGATCATCTTCGAGCGCCTGCGACGCATCCTAGCCGGCATGGAGACGGCGCGGAACTGGGCGGCAGACACCGTCCCGTCGAATGTGTTCTACGGCGCGATGGCGTGCGTGACCAATCACTACGCGGCGAGCGACGGCGATTTCTTCAGCTACTTCTTCAAGGCGTACAAGCTGGGCCCGCTGATCGGTGAAAGGACGTGGGGTGGCGTGCGCGGTATCCGCGGCGAGGTTCCGTTGATCGATGGCGGGTACATCACGCGTCCGGAATTCGCGCTGTACGGGTTGAACAGCCAGTGGCTGATCGAGAACCGCGGCGTCGCGCCCGACGTAGAGGTCGATAACCGTCCGGACGAGGTTGCCGCCGGGCACGATCCGCAACTGGAGACGGCGATCAAGATGGTGATGGAGGAGATCCAGAAGCATCCGAAGCAACTGCCTCCGCCTCCACCGCCACTGCCGGCTTATCCGCCGGGTCCGGGGATGTGACGCGCACAAAAAGAAATTCAAAGCCCCACCCAAGCAAAACAAGCTTGGGTGGGCCACCCCAAACACCCACCCTTCACGGGTGGAAGGCGATTGCTGAATACCTATCGCAACCGGCGAGCACGGTGCAGCGCTGGGCGAAGCAAGGAATGCCGGTGCACCGTGACGGCCGCAGCGTGGTCGCAGACTCGGCGGAACTGAACGCCTGGCTGGGAAAGGAGTCTCACGCGGCGGCGCCGGTGACGATCGCGGCCAAAGACGAGGACCTGATGGCAGACCTGCGGCGGGGTGTGTCGGCTGTCAAGCGGCGCAAATGAGCGAAGTAGGCTTACGGCCGCTGGCCTAACGGCGGCGGCCCTTCGTTGATGCGGTAGTCTTCCTTCATTTTTTCGCGGATTGACTTGGCGAGTTTATCGATCTCGTCGGCCTTGTTGATGACGTCGACCGACAGGATGTTTTCGTTCGTCTTATCGACATACTGCTTGAGTTGGGTCGCCAGATCGAGCAACTTGTCGGTGTCGTGCTTGATGCGCTCGTAGCGTTCCTTGTTCATTGCCTTCTCGCGCTTGGCGTCCATGTCGAGGTCGATCTGCGACTTGCGCTGGCGAAACTGCGGATCCCGGAAATCGGATTGCGAGCGGACGCACGGAGAACAGGCGAGAACGATGAGAAGAACGCAGGTAACAATGCGCACGACGGACCTCTGGAGAATGACAGTGCCGGGGAATTCCCGTTGTATGAATTGTATACGCGGATGCGAGCAGACGGGCTGTTACGATGACCCGCAGCGGAGAACGATATGGATCTTGGTATCAGCGGCCGGACCGCGATCGTCGCGGCGGCCAGCCAGGGGTTGGGCCGGGCGACGGCGGAAGCGTTCGCGGCCGAGGGCGTGAACCTCGCGCTGTGCGCCCGCAATGGAGACCGTCTGCGGGAGGCGGCCGAGCAAATCGCACGGCAATATGGGGTCGGAGTTTATGCGCATGCGACCGATGTTACCGTCGCGGAACAGGTGCGGGAGTTCGTCGATGAAGCCGTGAAGAAACTGGGGCGCCTCGACATTTGCGTGACCAATGCGGGCGGTCCCCCGGCCAAGATGTTCGCGCAGACGTCGGCCGAGGAGTGGGATCATGCCCTGCGCCAGAGTTTTCTTTCGGTGGTGAATTTCGCCCGCGAAGCGCTTCCGCACATGCAGCGGCAGCGGTGGGGAAGATTTGTGACGATCACGTCGGTGACGGTGAAACAGCCCGTGACCGAGCTGGTGTACTCCAATGCGGCACGCGCGGCCGTGGTGGGGCTGGTGCGGAGTCTGGCGAACGAGTACGGACGTGACGGCATCACGGTCAACAACGTCGGTCCGGGTTACACGGCGACCGACCGCCTGAAAGAACTGGCGGCGGCGAACAGTCGCGCGTCAGGGCGCAGCGAAGAGGAGATTTTCGCGGGGTGGGGCGCCGGGGCGGCGCTGGGACGTGTCGGGCGGCCGGAAGAGGTGGCGGATGCCGTGGTGTGGCTGGCGTCGGAACGCGCGTCGTTCGTTACGGGGCAGACGATCCTGGTGGATGGGGGAACGTACAAAGGGCTTTAGGGATTGGGTCATCAGGCCATCCGGTCATCGGGTCAACAAAAACAACTAGGCCGCTGATTAACGCTGATATCCGCTGATC
>JBOGLI010000191.1:0-2914 GCA_050746165.1 Terriglobales bacterium
TGCGCATACTTTAGCGCCGCATCCGCCGAGCTCGGGTCGGCCTGGTGCGAGCGCTCGTACCACGCCAGCGGATCGGCTCCGGCCTGCCCCTGGAAGTCCCCGACCATCAGGAATCCCATCGACGCCGATTTGGTGTCGCCCAATTCCGATGCCAGTTCGGCTTCGCGCAGGTAATTCGCCTCCGTCGGATCGAGCGCAGTGATTCTTTTCAGGACCGCGAGCGAGTCCGCCTTGCGACCGGCAGCGGCAAAGCCCTTGTGCGCCGCGGTGTACGCCTCCATGGCGTCGCGGCGGCTCGACTTCTCCACCAACTGGCCGTAGCGGAACATATGTTCCAGGCTCGGCGTCCCGACCCGCGCCAGCTTCTTGTAATTGGCGACCGCCTTCACGACATCGTTAATGCCGGCCTCGCGATCGAACAGGCGCGTCAGGTGCTCGGCAGCCTCGTCGTTCCGGCCCAACGACACCGCCAGGTCGGCCGCGGTCTGCCGTATGCCGTCATTATTGGGATCTTCCTTGAGCACCTGCAGGAATTCGTCGAGCGCGTCGGCTTGACGGCCCTTCTGAAGGTATTTCTCGGCTTTTTCCAGACGCTTGCTGATATCGGGCATGATTGGCGGCCGCGCAAAAGTGCCGGAACCCGTCGAAGGTGCTGGAGTGTCCCGTTTGGCGCGCGCTTATTGTATGCAGAACCGCTCCCAGCCGCAATTGCGGATTCGCCTTACTTGCGGGGAATTCCACGTGGCACATGGACGCTGGCGCAGCGCCGAGCGGATGGGCAATACCGGCTGTGCGCTACGCAAGAACAGGAGCGGTTTCAAAGTGGGTCGAACTCGACGTTAGACGGGTTTCTTCGCGTTGCGCGAAGCGGACGGGCGTCGGCGGGAAATCATCGCCAGTACGCCAGCGGCCAACAACACCAGGCTGGAGGGTTCGGGCGTGGAAGAAATCTTGACCACAAAATCGTTGTAGTCATTGTCCCCTTTCCACCATTGGTCGCCTTCGTCCTCAGCTCCGATGTAATAGGATCCGCCGCCGGCGGTGAAGATAGCAAAATGCTGAACGGATGTGCCTGCGTACATGGAACTCAAAGCCGAATCCGTGTTGTAAGTAAAACCGTCACCCGAAATAAGGAAGAACGAGTAGCTGCCGTTTGGCGTGAAAGCCACAGTTGCGCCGCCGGTTTGCACGCCGCTGAACAGAGCATGGTTGCCCGACAAGTCGCTATAGCCGAATGTGTTCGAGCCGTCACGCGTATACCAGCCGATTCCAAGCTCGAACGTCGCGACAACAGCACCGTGGGTGGCGAAAGTTATGTTCGGGTCGGCGCTGCCATCCGCATTGCCCCAGTAGGGAATGACGCCGGGCGCGCCAGCCATTCCGCAGTTTCCTGTCCCTGAAATGCAGTAGCCGATCCCCATGTTGCTTCCATCCGTACTGTTGCCATTCCAATACGGCGTCCCTGTTTGACTGAGCGCTCCCGTGCTCCACGTCTGCCAACCCGCGCCTGCACTACCGATCACGGAATCCGCCAGTACAGCCATCGGACTGAACAGTGAGATCAACATGGCTGCGGCGATCAGTTTTTTCATGACGAGTATCCTAAGGCGCGGTGCAGTTCCAACGCTTAAACCAATACATCTGACGCAAGAACCCGGCGGGACCTGAATAGGCGAAGCTTAAGAAGCTTGAATAGAGAGCACGTCTGACACCGAATGCGACAATCCGAAATCTCGAACAAGTACTCTGTTTTCAATGAAGTAGTGAGGATAGTTGATCACGACTTAGTCCAAGGAAACTAAGCAATGTGCAATGTATTGCATTTCCTGAGCGAAAGTTTATCCATTCTCCGATGCCGCTGGCCTCGCCAGGAATCAACGCCCCGGCGCACGATCGCCCTGACCGCGTACCACCATCCGATCGGATACGGCAGCAGCGTCAACCCCCACCATCCGGAATGGCCCGAGCGCCCGCCGAAGCCCCCGAACGCGCTCCAGCCAAACAGCAATGCCACTCCGACGGCAATCGACGCAAACGTCCAGATCCAGTACCGCACTTCCGCCCGCGGTCGCCGGTCGGCAAGCACGCTCGCCAAAGCCACCGCGCTTCCTGCCGCGATCAGGACCGAACCCTCCATCGGGTCGAGCGTCCCTACGAAAATCGCGATACTGCCAATGATGAATAGAATCCCTGGCCATCTTTTATGTTTCATTGCGTCCTACTGTCTCGGTCATACGCCGCTGCCTTGGCCTCGGCAAGCGACACGGGACGACAGAGCACGGCGAGGCACGATAACCGGCTACTCTTCACTCATTACTCATTACTTATTACTGATTCCCCAGATCTCAGGAATAGAATTGGCCCATGCCCGACGATCTCCTCCGCTACCGCCCCGAATTTCCCATCCTCGACCGCACCACCTACCTGATCTCGAACTCGCTGGGCGCGATGCCCCGCGGCGTCTTCGACTCGATGCTCGCCTACACCGGCATCTGGGCGGAGCGCGGCGTCCGCGCCTGGGAAGACAAATGGTGGATGCTCGCCTCGGAGGTCGGCAACGAGATTGGCGCGCTGATGAACGCCCCCGACGGAACCGTCTCCTGCCACCAGAACGTCACGACGTGTCAGGCCATCGTCGCCTCGTGCCTCGACTTCAGCGGAAAGCGCAATAAGGTCGTTTACTCCGACCTGAACTTCCCGTCGGTCATGTATTTCTGGAACGCCCAGCGCGACCGCGGCGCGCATATCGAGATGGTCCCGACCGACGGCATCCACGTCGATACCGACCGCCTGTGCGCCGCCATCGACGAGCACACCCTGATCGTCCCCATCTCGCACGTGATTTTCCGCAGCGCCTATATCCAGGATGCGAAGGCGATTGTCGAGCGCGCGCATCAGGTCGGCGCAATGGTCC
>JBOGLI010000192.1:0-2617 GCA_050746165.1 Terriglobales bacterium
ACCCGGCGGAGCACGGCGAGTCCTGCGATGCCCGACGCGAGCAAAGCAAGCGATGCGGGCTCCGGAACTGTCCGTACATTTCCAGCCAAGGCTGGAACCGCGCTCGCCGCGACCGCAATGGCGACGGCAAGTACCGCTTTTACGCTGTTTTTCAAGGGAAACGCCTCCTCTATTTCGAAAGGACCCTTTCGTACGAGGCTATCGAAGCACTTTGAATGCCGCGGCAACCGCAATGTATTCAGCAGATTACAGGCAAAGACTGAGGCGATGGTGCAAAATTTTAGCGTATGGGGGTAAACAAGGTCACACAACATGGTGATTTACCGCACTGGTCGACGTGATACAGAAAATCGCGCCCGCCTACTCAATCCCCAGCTTCTTCCACATCTTGTCCACGCGCTCTTTCACTTCCGGCGACATAGTGATTTCGTCGGGCCAGGGGCGGGTGAAGCCTTCGGTGGGCCATTTGCGGGTGGCGTCGACGCCCATCTTGGAGCCGAAGTCGGGGAGGCGCGCGGCGTGGTCGAGCGAATCGACGGGGCCGAGAGTGAACTGGATGTCGCGCTCCGGGTCGATGTTGTTGAACGCCCGCAGCACGACCTCGCGGATGTCCTGCACGTCGCAGTCTTCGTCGACGACGACGATGCACTTGGTGAACATCGCCTGGCCGAGCGACCAGATGGCGTTCATCACTTTGCGCGCCTGGCCGGGATACGACTTGCGGATTGAGACGATCATCAGGTTGTGGAAGACGCCCTCGACGGGCAGGTTCACGTCCACCAGCTCGGGGATGGTGAGCTTCATCAGCGGCAGGAAGATGCGCTCGACGGCTTTGCCCATCCAGCCGTCTTCCATAGGCGGCTTGCCGACGATGGTGGTGGAGTAGATCGGGTCCTTGCGATGGGTGACGCAGGTGACGTGGAAGACGGGGTAGAGATCGTCGAGCGAGTAGAAGCCGGTATGGTCGCCGAAGGGGCCTTCGCTGCGCAGTTCGTCGAGATTGACGTAGCCCTCGAGGACGATCTCGGCGTGCGCGGGAACTTCCAGGTCCACGGTCTCGCATCGGACCATCTCGACCGGCTGATTGCGCAGGAAGCCGGCGATCATGAACTCGTCGATCTCTGGGGGCGCGGGGACAATGGCACAGAAGGTGGAGACCGGATCGGTTCCGATGGCGACGGCAACTTCGAGCTTGCCCTTGGGGGCGTGGTCGGCGTTGCGGGAGCCGCCGGAGGTGTTCGCCATGATGGAGACGCCAGCCGAGGGCGAAACGCCGGCCGAGGGCGGCCGGCCTACACTAGCCCGCATGGCGTTTCGATAATGTTCGGCGCCGATTTTGTGGCGCTGCCAGTGCATGCCGGTGGAGCGCTCGTCGTACACCTGCATGCGGTACATGCCGACATTGCGCTTCCCTGTCCGCGGATCTTTGGTGATGACTAACGGAAGCGTGATGAAGCGGCCGGCGTCCTGGGGCCAGCATTGCAGGATCGGAAAATCAAGAAGCGAGAAGTCTTTGCGCTTGATGACTTCTTTACACGGGCCGTCCTTCACCGTCTTGGGAAAGAACTTGCCCAGGTCGGCGAGCATGGGCAGCATCTTTAGTTTTTCGAGGAAACCCTGCGGTGACTTCACGTCCATGAACATGCGGAGGCGGTCGGCGAT
The DNA here is from genome assembly GCA_050746165.1 of Terriglobales bacterium. Classification (GTDB taxonomy): domain Bacteria; phylum Acidobacteriota; class Terriglobia; order Terriglobales; family Acidobacteriaceae; genus DAISJI01. Next base: position 1,663 of record JBOGLI010000192.1, read on the forward strand.
CTCGTCGAGCGACTTCACGCCGAGGGCCATGTTCATGCGGCGGGCGGAGCCGAACTGGTTGATGAGGACGCGCGCGCCACGACGTCCCTTGACGTTTTCGAAGAGAAGAGCGGGGCCGCCAGCCGAGGGCGAAACGCCGGCCGAGGGCGGCCGGCCTACACCTTTCATAACGCGGTCGGCGATTTCGGTGATCTCGAGGATGGGGTCTACTTCGGCGCGAATGCGCTTCAGTTCGCCCGCGCGGTCGAGCGCGTCGATCCACTGCCGGATGTCGTCGAAGGCCATGATGAGTACCGAGGGGCGATTATACCGAGGCACGAGGCGTGAGGCACGAGGCGTGCGGCTTGAGGCTTGAGGCACAAGGCACAGGGAACGCGGGGGAGGCCAACGTCAGTCACAAGTACCCGAGATGCGGCCGCCGTAGAAGCGCTCGGCGCTATGAGGAGCTCGGTAGAACTGGAACGAGCAATTCTTGCCGTTCGCCAGGTGCATGACGGCCAGATATTGCGGAATGTCCCCTGCCTTCCCGGGCGGGATCATCGCTCCCAGGCTGGCCGGCGCGAGCATCGCCAAGCGTCTCTCGGGCGGATGGTCGGCGTCGAGCGTCAGTACCGCGCGGCCGCCATCGCCCCTCTTTTGCCACCTTAATCAAGCCAACAGAGAGGCCGCTGCTCACATCCAAATCTCTGGAATTTATTGCGAGGCCCACGGTGTCCCATTCTGCCAACGACCAGTCCTACGTCCATTTCCTCTCTCAATTGACCTTAGGGCGCCAGCGCGGGGTGCGCGATGACGGCGCGCTTCAGTTTGTCGCCGGTCTTACGCCCGCACAGCGGGAGGAGTTTCTCGCCACCGCCGATTCGCACCACGTCATTATTCGCGCGCTTGCGGTGCTGCACCAGGAGGCGGCGCTTGCCGGTAATACCGAGCTCGCCGACTGGTGCATGCGATCGAT
>JBOGLI010000193.1:0-6218 GCA_050746165.1 Terriglobales bacterium
CAGCAGGCCCGCCATGAACAGAATGGGGATGAACACGGCGACCAGCGACAGCGTCATGGAGACGATGGTGAAGGCGACTTCCTTGCTCCCCTGCAGGGCGGCCTTGAACGGCTCCGTGCCCATCTCCATGTGGCGTACGACGTTCTCCAGCACGACGATGGCATCGTCCACCACGAAGCCCACGCACAGCGTCAGCGCCATCAGCGACAGGTTGTCGAGCGAGTAGCCGAGCAAGTACATCACCGCGAACGTCGCCACGATCGAGAACGGCAGCGCCAGCGACGGAATGATGGTCGCCGAGAGGTTCCTCAGGAAGAGGAAGATCACCATGATGACCAGCGCCAGCGCCAGCAACAGCGTGAACTTCACGTCATCGACCGAGTCGCGGATCATCTGCGATCGGTCATAAAGGAAATCCAGTTTCACCGAACTCGGCATCTGCGACCGCAATTGCGGCACCAGCGCGCGAATGTCGTCGACCACCTGCACGGTGTTCGTGCCCGGCTGCTTCTGGATGGCCAGCACCATGCCGCGGTTGAGCTGGTGGGTATCGTCGGCGAACCAGCCCGCGTTCTTGTCGTTTTCCACGCCGTCGAAAACATTAGCGACCTGGTCGAGGCGGACGGGCGAACCGTTGCGATAGGCGACGATCAGCGGCGCGTATTGCGCGGCATTCGTCAGCTGGCCTGTCGCCTGCACGGTGAAAGCCTGCCGGTTGCCCCACAGGGTTCCCGTCGGCAGGTTCACGTTGCCGTTCTGGATGGCGTTGGTAACGTCGTTGACGCCGATCTGCAGGCTGGCCAGCTTTTGCGGATCCACCTGCACCCGCACGGCGTATTTCTGCGCGCCGAACACGCTCACCTGCGCCACGCCGCTGACCATCGAGATGCGCTGCGCCAGCGTCGTTTCGGCGTACTCATCCACATCGGAGAGACGCAATGTGGGCGAACTGACCGCCATGTAAAGCACCGGCTGGTCCGCCGGATTCACCTTCTGGTACGAAGGCGGAGACGGCATGTTCTGCGGCAGGTCACGCGCCGCCTTCGCGATCATCGACTGCACGTCCTGCGCGGCGGCATCGATGTTGCGGTCGAGGTAGAACTGCAGGGTGATGCTGGTGCTGCCCAGGGTGTTCGTCGACGTCATCTGGTCGACGCCGGCGATAGTCGAGAACTGTTTTTCCAGCGGCATCGCCACGGCCGACGCCATCGTCTCCGGGCTCGCGCCGGGCAGACTGGCGCCTACCTGGATGGTCGGGAAATCCACGTTGGGCAGATCGCTGACAGGCAGCGAGCGATACGCCACGACGCCGAACAATAGGATCGCCAGCATGACCAGCACGGTCATCACCGGTCGCTTAATGAATAACTCTGTCATCTACTGAAACTCTTATTAATCGGTTTAATCGGTTACTTGGTACCGCGTTTTTGGTTCTTGGTTCTTGGTTTTTGGTTTTTGGTAGCCAACTCTGTGCCCTTGTCCCTTGCCCGTGTCCCTCGTACCGTTTACCAATAACCAATGACCAAAAACAATCATTCCCCACTAGCTTGTTTCGCTGCCGAAGAAGAAGACGCTTGCGAGGTCGCGGCAGGCTGATTTGCAACCGCCACCTTCGCCCCCGGCGTGAGACGCAACTGCCCGTCGGTAACGACTTGGTCTCCCACGTTCACGTTGTCGGCCTGGATCACTGTGTCATTGCCGAAGGTGCGCACAACTGCCACCTTCTTCATCTCGGCCTTGCTATTACGAATGATGAAAACGAATTGCCCGTCCTGGCCGGTCTGTACAGCGGCGCTCGGCACCAGCAACGCGTTGCGATCGATGCCGAGCGTGAGCGACACATCGGCAAACTGACCGGGCCAGAGATGCCGGTCGGTGTTGGTGAACGTTCCCTTTAACTTGATGGTCCCAGTCTGAGGGTCCACAGCATTGTCGATGAAGCTCAGCGTACCGGTTGCTTTAGGTTAACCCTGCACCTGGGCCATGACCGGGAGCTTGCGCTCGCGCTCGCTCTGGCTAATCTGAGGCAGAAACTGCTGCGGGACGGAGAACGTCACGTAAATGGGCTCGATCTGGTTGATCGTCACCAGCGGAACGTCGTTCGCCTTGACCACGTTGCCGACCTTGATCGCCAGGTTCCCGGTGCGGCCGTTGATGGGCGAACGGATCGTGCAGTAGGTCAGGTTGACCTTCGCGTTCTCCACGGCGGCTTCGTCCGCGCTCACCACTTGCTGCGACGCCTGCGCCTGCGTCAACATCTGGTCGTGCTGCTCGCGTGACACGACGCCTGCCTTGTACAGCGCCTGCCAGCGTGCCGCCTCCGCCTGCGCATTCGCGGCATTGGCGCGGTCCTTGGCCAGATTGCCCTGCGCCTGCGCTAGCGCCGCCTCGAACGGCCGCTTGTCGATGATGAACAGCACGTCGCCCTTCTTGACGTCCTGCCCTTCCTTGAAACCGACATCGACGATCTCGCCGGCGACCATCGACTTCACGGAAACCGTGTTGTACGGCTCCACGTTGCCGATTGCCTGCACCTGCACCGGTACGTCCTTGCGCACCACGGCGGCTACGGAAACCGGTACCGCCATGTCGCGGACCTGGCCCTGCTTGGCGTTGTCGTTGGAGTTGCCGCAAGCAAGGAGCGTGAGCGACAACGTTGCGGCGATGAGAGTGATAGCCCCGAGCCTCGCCGCGTTTTCGCGAGTAGTTTTCGAAGATGAAGCGTTCATGATTTCAGTCGTTCCTATGCGATGTTTCTACCAGGTCACCCCGGGCGGATACGCGATCGGGTCCCGGCGCTTGGACCCCGCGCAGCCACACGTCCACCAGCGTGCGCGCCACGTCCGTTACGTCGAACTGCTGGTACTTCTTGCCCCCGTAAAGCTCCTGCACGTGAAAGTGGTGGAAGAGCATTCCGATAAAGCTGCGCGCCGCCAGGAGCGGGTCCACTACGCGAAACGCGCCTTTGTCGATATTGCGGCGCACATAGTCGGCCAGCAATTCGAAGTACCGCGCCACGTGCGTCCGGTAAAAGCGGTCGGAAAGCTCGTGCTTCTCTAGCGCGGTGAACAACAGCAAGCGCGTCAGCGTCGTATCGCGGCGCAGAAAATCTTCGGCGACGGCCGTCAGGGCTTCCGCCGGATCGGAATCGTCCACGAGTCGAGCTTCCAGCGTCGCCCTTGTTCCCCGGACGGAACACTGCGATTCGATCACCGCCCAGTAAAGATCTTCCTTGGTGGGAAAGTGACGGAAGATAATCGCCTCGTTCACGCCCGCACGTTGCGCGATCTGCCTCGTGGTCGTGCCATTGAAACCCTGGCGAGCGAACAGCGCCGTCGCTACCTCGATGATTTGCAGGCGCCGCCCTTCGGCAGGCACACGTGTGTGGGTGGAAGCCATCTGTAAGTAACCACTTACGTTTGTAAGCGTTCCAATTCGGAATGTCAACTCAGAATTCCGCTTAAATAGCTTAGTTATCAGTTATTTACAATTTTTTACTTTACGAAGAAATGCACGTACCCGAGCCCTACCCGCATGTGTGCCAGAAACCGGTCGGGAACTGTGATGGCGATCGTCAGCCCGAGAATGGCGTGTCCCAATCCCAGCGGGTAAATGTTCCGGTAACGGCGAAACAAGGGAACGAATACCGCCGACAAGATCAGAGTCGCCGCCATAAGAACTGGGTTCGGAATGTGCGCGAAGACGAACAGGAACACCGTCCCCCACACGGCTTTCCGGCGATCGAGCAGCCTCTTGAGCGTGAGGAAGAAAAACGAGTTGAGAATGAACTCTTGAACGAATGACCAGAGAACATAGCCGGCCGCATGCGAAAACGCGAACTGCCCATCGATGCTGCGCAGCGTTCCGAACCACCAAGCCGTTCCGACCATCAACGCGAACGCAATCGCGGTGTAAACCAGGGCAACGCTCGCACCGCGCATACCTTTCAGCCCGAGGCCCAGCTCGTTCCATGACGGCCGGTCCGCAATGGTCGTCGCGATCACCCATGCCAGAAAGATCATCGACACGATCTTCTGCGCTTCGCCGGCGGTCCACAGCGCTCCTTCCAGCAATCCGTATGCGACGGCCATCCGCGTCCAGAGCCAAGCCCGGCTGCGGTCCCTGAGATGTGCTTGCGGGAAATCGTACTGCGAGGTGTGGCCGACTGCGTTCATGGTTCCGACTGCAATAGATGCCGGAAAGAACCGGCTGAGTTACAGCTATAATAAATGGACATTGAAGCGCATTCTGCCAACCTTCGCCGTATTCCTGGCCGTTTGCGCCGCCTGGGGCCAAAGCCGCACATCGGCGCCTTCGGGCGCGCAGACCATCGTCGTGATGCCCTTCGAAAACGAATCGAAGGCGCCCGGCCTGGAATGGATCGGCGAGTCCTTTCCGGAAGTCCTCGGACAGCGGCTCTCTAGCCTCGCGCTCTATGTCGTCCCTCGCGAGGATCGCGAGTACGCGCTCGATCGCGCCGGCATTCCCGCCAACGTTCACCTCTCGCGCGCCACGCTCTTCCACATCGCCGAACAAATGGACGCCGACTACGCCGTGCTCGGCTCGTTCAACTACGACGGCCAGACCTTCAGCGCGGTTGCGCAGATCCTCGATTTGAAGCGCCTGCGCCTCTCGCCGGAATTGAAGGAACAAGGCGAACTGGTGAAGATGATGACCGTCGAGAACGCGCTTGCCTGGGACGTGCTGCACCAGGTACGGCCGGAGTTGGCGGGCGCAAAGGACCCGTTCGTCGCAGCCGCGCCGCCGGTGCGCCTCGACGCCTTCGAGAGTTACATCCGCGGCGAGGTCTCCACCTCGCACCCGGCCCAGATCAAGTACTTCCGCGAGGCGCTGAAACTCAATCCGGATTACGTCCTCGCCATGCTGGCGCTGGGCCGCACCTATTACGATGGCCGCGACTACGAGCAGGCGATCCCTTGGCTGGCCAAGGTTCCACACGACGACGACCGGGCGCGCGAGGCGAATTTCTATCTCGGCCTGGCCGCGTTCTACCAGGGCGATTACGACAACGCGGCAACTGCCTTCAACTTTCTCGCCACGCGCATGCCGCTGACCGAGGTCTACAACAATCTCGGCGTGGTCGCGGCGCGCAAAGGCAAGCGGTCGGCGCTCGATTACTTCCGCAAGTCAGTCGACGCCGATCCGAGCGATCCCGACTACCGCTTCAATTACGCCGTCTCGCTCTACAAGGCGGGCGACAGCGCAGGTGCGGCGCGACAACTCCGTGAGGCGCTGAAGCTGCGTCCCGCCGACGCCGAAACGCGCTCGTTCCTGGAGAGCATCGCCGCCAACGGCGCCGCCCGCTTGCAGCCCACCCAACAGGCCGAGAACGGGCCGCACGTCCCCCTCGAGCGCATCAAGCAGAACTACGACGAAAGCTCGTTGCAACAACTGGCGCTCGAAATTGAGAACGCCGCCGAAGCCCGCCTGGCCAACACGGATCCGGCGTCGCACGCGCAGTACCATGTCCAACGCGGCCAGGAACTGCTCGAACAGGGCTTCCGTCCGGAAGCTGAGCGCAACTTTCAAGAAGCCGTTCGCCTCGATCCCACCAATGCCGCCGCTCACGTCGGGCTCGCGCGCATCCTCGAGATGAACAGCGATTGGGAGGGAGCGCGACGCGAAGCCGACGCAGCCGTGCACTTCCAAGCCACGGCCGACGCCTACATGGTGCTCGCGCGCGTCAGCCTGCAGCAGAACCAGATCCCCGACGCCGAACATAACCTGCAACTGGCGCTCACGCTCGATCCCAAAAACGCCGCCGCCCTCGAGCTGCAGAAAACGCTCGCGGAGAAGCAGAAATGAATTCAATTGCGGAATTGTGGAATCGGGGAATTGCGGAATTGAAATGCGTCCGCCGATTTCGGTTTTCAATTCCGCAATTCCGCAATGACTCGATTCCGCAATTGTTGCTCGCCGCCATCGTTGTTGGATTTTTTGCGCTTCCCTCCCCCGCCCAGGTCGTTAAGCTGAATATCCACGACACCATCCACCCAATCACCACCGAGTACATCGGACGCGGCATCGACTACGCCGCCAAAAATCACGCGCAGGCCGTTCTCATCCAGTTGCAGACGCCCGGCGGCCTCTCCGATTCCACCCGCGACATCATCGAGGAGATCATCGCCTCGCCCGTCCCGGTGATCATCTACGTGTCGCCCGCCGGCGCGCGCGCCGCCTCCGCCGGATTCTTCATC
>JBOGLI010000194.1:0-3688 GCA_050746165.1 Terriglobales bacterium
CCGATACGTTGTCAGCGACATCGGGGCGTCATTCGCTCCGCTTCGGCGGCAGCGCGCTGCACGCGCGTAATGGCGGCAACAGCAAGGAGTTTGGCGGCCCGCTCTACCTCGGCCAATTTATTTACAAGTCGTGCAGCCTGGGAGCGAGCGTCTGCGAGAGCGCCGCGTATCTCGGTGACATCGCCAATGTCGCCAGCTACACGCAGGCGTACGGCAATGCGAACTACCGGGTGAGCGACACACTCTGGTCGCTGTTCGCGCAGGATGATTTTCACGTCACGAAGTCGCTCACGGTTAACCTGGGACTCAGGTATGAGCGGCAGACTCTCACCGATGCCGGCCGCGACTTCGCTCCACGCGTCGGATTCGCCTACGACCTCCTGGGCAATGGGAAGACGGTAGTACGCGGCGGGTATGGTATCTACTATTCGACGATTCCGGATAATTCGGCCGCGAACTGGGCACTCACGGGCCCTACCGGGGTGTTCAATTACACGGCGACTCCGGGGCAGGTCGGATTCCCAACATCGATCACTTCGGTGCCGATCGCGGCGTTTCCGGCGGGAGCAACGCCGCCGCTGCGCACGTTGTATCTGCAGCCGGGTCGCGCGTCGTATTACGACCAATTCTTGCCGACGAGCACGCTGATCGGATACCAGAACGCGCTGCTCAATCCGTATTCCCAACAGTGGACCTTCGGGCTGGAGCACAGCTTCTCAAGGCAGTGGGTGCTCGCCGTGGATTACGTCGGGTCGCATACGCTGCGGATCAACCGCCCGCTCGATGTGAATCCGCCGACATCGTTCGTTCGCGCGGCGCAGGGGCAGACGCGGAGCGGGCAGGCAGCCAACTGCACGCGTCCGTACTGGGTGTGGTGGTACGCGCAGAATGGGATGACGTGCAATCCGGCGGCGGCTACGAAGCCGCAGCCTCCGTATGGGCTGATCCAGAGCGACGTCAACAACGGATACGCCAACTACCACGCGCTCGACGTGAACCTGCGTCACAGCTTCAGCACGCGCTTCGAAATGCTGCTGAGCTATACCTGGTCGCACGCGCTGTCGAATGTCGATCCCGACATTCCGGGGCAGAACCCGAACGATCCACGGATGATCGCGCGCGCCGAATACGGGCCGTCGATCTTCGACCAGCGGCACCGGTTCGTGCTTAGCGGCGTGTACGTCGCGCCCTTTGATTTTCATGTCGGCGGCGTGATGACGCTCGGCTCGGGCCTGCCGTACAACATCACCACCGGAAATACGAACAGCGGCGATACGGGCGCGACCGCCGACCGGCCGGTGATTAACGGCGTGATCGTCGGGCGAAATGCCGGGCGTGGGAAACCGATCTACGACGTCTCTCCATTCCTCGAGCGCGACTTCCGTTTCGGCGAACGCGTTCGGCTGGCGCTGCGCATGGAGGCGTTCAACGTCTTCAACCATCCGAATTTCGTCGGGTACAACGGCATCTACGGCAACGGCGCGGCGCCACCGGCGACATTCGGCACTCCGGCGGTCGGGATCACCAATCAGTTGCCGGCACGCTCGGTGCAGGTTTCCGGGAGGATCACATTCTGAGCGGTTGCAGCAACGCCGGGCCTGACGCTATGCTCTTTGAGAAGATGAGCGCGTGGTTCGAATCATCGCTGGCGGACAGGCTGGGCCCGTTGGAGTCGCAACTACTGCGGCTGCTTTGGGAGCGCGGCGATGCGACCGTCCGCGAACTGGTGGCGACCGGGGAGGTGAGCGGCGCGTACACCACGGTCATGACCACGCTGGACCGTCTGTACAAGAAAGGCGTGCTGGAGCGCGTCCCGGAAGGACGTGCATTTCGCTACTCGCCGCGCTTGAGCCGGGAAGAATTCCGGGGAACGGTAGTGCGCCGGGCGATTGGAGAGCTGCTCGGGGCGGGCAATCACGCCGATCCCATGTCGTACCTGGTGGAGGCCGTCAGCGAGCACGACCGCTCACTGCTCGACGAACTGGAGAAGGCAATCGAGCGCAAACGACGCGAGTTGCGCAAGAAAGGCGGCCGCTGATGTTTTATCTTCGCGGCATCCTTCTCTGCGCCTCGGCGTTCGTGATGGTGTACGCGGCCGCATCGCTGGTGATCGGACGGTGGTGGCGCCGGGTGGCGGGCGCGGCCGGATCGAGCAGCAACGTTCTGTTCGCGCTGCGCATGGTACCGGCGGTAGCCGCGGCGATCGCAGTGACGGCATTCGTCCTGCCGTCATTTCTGCGATTCGAGCCACGCGTGGCGGAAGAGACAATCGGGTGGATTCCGCTGCTGCTGAGTACAACCTTTGTATTCCTCACAATCGCCGGAGCATCGCGGGTTTGGCTCGCCCTGCGACGGACGCGCGAGTGCGTTCGGCAGTGGACGAGCCGGGCTGTCGCGGACTTCATCCCGGGCGCGGTACTGGTTGATTCGCCGCTGGCACCCCCGGTGGTGCTGGCCGGAATATCCAAGTCAACGCTCGTCATTTCGGCAGCGGCGCAATCCGTGCTGACACAGCCAGAGTTGGAGCGGGCCATTGCCCACGAGATATCCCACCGGCGTGCTTCAGACAATTTGAAAAAACTCCTACTGCGCGCGTTTGAGTTCCCGGGCATGACAGGGTTGGAGCAGGCGTGGCGGGAGGCGATCGAACTCTCGGCTGATTCCAAAGCGGTCCACTCGGAAGCGGATGCACTCGACCTGGCCTCCGCGCTGGTGAAAATCGCGCGGCTGCAGCGGGCGGAACTGCCGGAATTAGCCAGCGGCTTGGTAGATGGTCCCCAGTCGGGGCTGCAATTGCGGATAGAGCGGCTGCTGCATTGGCGCGTTGAGCAGCGACAATCGGTTGTTTCGCAGGGGCGTCTACAATTCTCGGCGGCGATCGCTCTGATCGCTGTCCTGTGCGCGTGCCCCGGACTATTGCGGGGCGTTCACATCGTTACTGAACTATTGATGCGGTAATTCGCCGCGATTCCATCGAGAAATCATGAAATATCGCAAACTTGGACGGACAGGCTTCGAGATCAGCGATGTGGGGCACGGCCTCTGGGGCATGAGCAACTGGAGCGGCTCCGACGACCAACAATCGCTGCGCGCCTTGCAGATCGCTGTCGATTACGGCTGCAATTTTCTCGACTCGGCCTGGGCCTACGGCGAGGGCAAGAGTGACGGTCTGCTGGGCGAAACCGTCCGCCGCAATCCAGGTAAGAGGATTTACGCCGCATCCAAGGTGCCGCCGAAAAACCGGAAATGGCCGGCACAGGGGACGCTCGCCGAAACATTTCCTGTCGAGCACGTGCTGCAGTACGCGGACATGATCCGGCAGAAGATCGGCACCGAGACGATCGACCTGCTTCAGTATCACGTCTGGGACGACTCGTGGACCGAAGAGCCCGATTTCAGGAAGGCCGTCGAGACTCTCAAGAACAAGGGCATCATTCACGCGTTTGGCCTGAGCCTCAACCGGTGGGAGCCGTGGAATGGCCTGAAGGCGTGGCGCACCGGGCTGGTCGATACGGTGCAGGTCATCTACAACATCTTCGACCAGGCGCCTGAGGACGAGCTGTTTCCCGCCTGCCGCGAGTTGAACATCGGCGTGATCGCGCGCGTTCCGCTCGATGAAGGGAGCTTGGGCGGAAAGCTCACGCTGGAGACGAAATTTCCCGCCAGCGACTGGCGCTCCGGGTATTTC
>JBOGLI010000195.1:0-4925 GCA_050746165.1 Terriglobales bacterium
TGGCTCGCCCGTACACACCGCGAACTGTTGGTTCAACACGGCTGCCTTTGCGCAGAACGCAGTCGTCACCGGGGTCGCGACCTACGGGAACTCGCCGCGTAATTTCATCGATACTCCCGGCTATCGCGACGTAGACCTCGCCATCTCCCGCACCTTCAAGTTCACGGAGCGGGTGAACCTGATGTTCCGTGCGGAAGGAACGAATGCGTTCAACATGGTGAGCCTCGGCAATCCAGGCGCGGCGGTTGGGTCGTCCACGTTCGGCGTGATCCGCAGCGCCTCACCCATGCGCAAGCTGCAATTCGGCCTGCGCCTCACTTACTAGGGGGGACACGGTCGCCAAATACGCGCCGGTAAAAGGGCGAAGCGCCAACCAGCGCTTCGCCCCGGACATGCGCACTTGTATCAGGGCACGACTTTAGCCGTGCCGCACGAACCCGCAAATGAAACGCGGCTTTAGCCGCTGGCCTGACAACTACATGATCCCCGAACCGTTCAGTCTCGCAGGCAAGAACGCGCTAGTTACCGGCTCGCAACAGGGGCTGGGCCGGGCCGTCGCCCTGGCGCTCGCTCGCGCTGGCGCAAACGTCGGCTGTCACGGCCTCTGTCCGGAGCCCAAAGATGTCTGCCGTCAAATCTGCGAGATGGGCCGCAAGGCCTTCTTCATGCACGGCGACGTCTCCGATCCCGCTCTTTGCGACGCCCTCATCCAGCGCACCATCGACGAGTTCGGCTCCATCGATATCCTGGTGAACAACGCCGGAACGATCAAGCGTGCACCGGCCGAGGAATTCCCGCAGGAATATTGGGACCAGGTCATCGCGGTGAACCTCACCGCCGTCTTCCGGCTCAGCCAGCGCGCCGGTCAGCACATGCTCGGCAATGGCGGCGGCAAGATTATCAACATCGCCTCGCTGCTCTCGTTCCAGGGCGGCGTGTTCGTGCCCTCCTATGCCGCGGCGAAATCCGGCGTCGCTGCGCTGACCAAGTCCTTCGCGAACGAGTGGGCGTGCAAGGGAATTAACGTGAACGCGATCGCTCCCGGCTACATGGCCACCGACAACACCGCCGCCTTGCGCGCCGATCCCGAACGTACCCGCCAGATCATGGAACGCATTCCCGCCGGACGTTGGGGTGATCCCGATGATCTCGCCGGAGCCGCTGTCTTCCTCGCGTCAACCGCCAGCGACTACGTCCACGGACACGTCCTCGTCGTCGACGGCGGTTGGATGGGGCGTTAGCGCAGTTACTCAGCCGGTACGGCGAGCGCGTGCGTCATGTTTTCCACCAGCTTGTTCGCCACCGAACTGCTCGCGCTGCGCAGCCATCCGCTAACCGACACTTCTCCGCTCCACAACTCCCGTTGATCTCCTGCCACCAGCCTCGCACGGAAACGCTGCACGCGAACGTGGTCCCACTTCCCGCTTCCCGAGAGGACCGCGTCCGCCTCGCCGGGCGTATCGACGACCTTGAAGTGCAGCTCCTGCAGATGCTGCGCGATCTTGTCGCGCAGCATGTCGGGACCTTCGCCGCTGCCGAGCGATTCGATGTAGATCTTCCGCACCCTGGGCCGCGCGACCTCGGTGTACTCCCGCTCCGCCGGCTTGGGCTGTATCTCCGGTCGCGGCGTCGCGGCCACTTCCGGCGGTGCCGGCTTGGGAGGTGTGGGCGCAGCAGGTTCGGGTTGGGCGGCAGGCTCCGGCGCAGGCTTGGTCGCCACCGGCGCGGGCGGTGCTGGCTTGGTCACGACCGGCGAGGGCGGCGCTGGCTCCGTCGCAGCATTCACCGGCGTTTCCGTCGCGGGTATCGCGTTCATGCCCGGCTTCGGCGGCGGCGCCGTCGTCACCGCGGGTGCCGCCGGCGCAGGATTTTCGGGTGCGGCCGCCACCTCCGGCGCCGCTCCGGTCTCGGGTGCCTGCAGCAATCCGCGCGCATAGTTGATCGGGACCGCCATGGAATTCTGTCCCGCCGACGGATAGCCGAGTACGCCCACCGCCTCGCCTTTCGCGCTCAGCAGCACGCCTCCTCCGGCGCCGACTTCCGGCGGGGCTGAGGTCTGGATCAGGCGGAATCCGTTACCTAGCGCAACGTCTTTCACTTTGCCCGGCGTGACCGCCGTGCGCGCCCCCGGCACTAGCACCACGCTGTCGCCCGCCTTCACCAGGTTCGAGTTTCCCAGCTCGAGGTGCGGCAGGTCGAATCCGGCAATGCGAATGATGGCCAGGTCGCGCCGCGCGTCGCTGTTGACGATCGTGAACGAGTCGAAGATGTCGCCGCTGGCCAGCTCGATCTGCGGCCGTGTCAGCCCCTTCACCAGGTGCAGGTTGGTGACGATCGTCCCATTGGCTGCGACCAGGAATCCTGTACCCGTAACCGGGCTGCCATTTTCGGCGTTGCCGCGAATCGTGACCATCGCCTGCGCCGTGCGATTCGCCGGGTACTGCGCTACAGAGATGCTGGTGAACAGCAGGATGGCGAACACCGCGCGCATGATTCGCATTGGAAACCTCGCGTTTGGACCCTCGTTCGGGTGCCCCACACATCGCGCCGCCGGTCACTTCCGCGCTCCCGGCATTTGCGCGCGATGTACAGGTTTATCTGGACGAATTTCTGTCGCGGAGTATAGCCCGGAACACCATATCAGGCACGCAGAACCGCGCCTCTCAGTACTTATTACTCATTACTTATTACTCGTCTCTGTGTCGCCACTTGCTTTCCCACCGTTCTCGCCGGAAACTGGAAGTAGCAACTGCCCTTCATGAACGTTGGCATCTTCGGTGGGACATTCGATCCCGTGCATCGCGGCCACCTCGCCGTGGCCCGGGCGGCGCAGCAAGCGTTTCGCCTTGCGCGCATTTACTTTGTTCCCGCCGACCTCCCTCCGCACAAACGCCGCGTCCCTATCACGCCCTATGCGCACCGCTACGCAATGCTCGCGTTGGCGCTGCGCGATGAACCCAAGTTTGTTCCCTCGACCATGGAAGCGCGCGATGGAGCCGCCCGCCCAAACTACACTCTCGACACCGTGCGCCGCTTTCGGGCGACGCTGCCCACACGCGACCGCCTCTTCTTTATCATCGGCATTGACGCCTTCCTCGACTTCGATACCTGGCACAAGCCGCGCGAAGTGATGAAGGAAGTCGAGTTCATCGTGGTCAGCCGGCCTGGGTATGACGATCGTCGGCCCGCGATCATGGGCTCGCGCGTTCATTGGTTGGGCAGTGTCGCCGAAGACGTCTCCTCCACCTCCCTCCGCTCCGCCCTGGCGAAGGGCAAAGTTTCCAAACGTTTCCTCGACGAAGCCGTGGTCGACTACATCCGCAAAGAGCATCTATACGGGGCGAGGGACAAGGGACGAGGGACACGGGCCAAGCGAAGTTCGTAAGCAACATCGGTCTCATTACTTATTACTCAGTACTTATTACTTCTTCGAGGTGCCATGGCAACTAAGAAAGCCGAAATCAAGAAGCAGGTGAACGAGGCGGTGGCGGCTTGCGAGGCCAAAAAGGCGGAAGATCTGACCGTTTTGGCGCTGGATAAGACCTCCGGTGGGTTCACCGATTTCTTTGTTATTTGTACCGGTAGCAACCCTCGGCAGATTCAAGCCATCTCCGATGAGGTAGAGCAGAGACTCGGGAAGGCCGGGGTCAGCCCCACGCACGTCGAGGGCTACCGGCAAGCCGAATGGGTGCTGCTCGATTATGTCGATTTTGTAGTCCATGTGTTCTCGCCCAAGGCGAGACACTTCTACAACCTGGAGCGGCTTTGGAAGTCGGCAAAACAACTCGAAGCATCGGACCTGCGGCCGTCGAAGACCCGGCCGCGCGCAAAAGCTTCGCCGCGGAAAACGCAGGCGCGTTCGCGCACGCGGCGTCGGCGGGCCTGACCGCCACCGCGCCCGCGCTGCAGCCGGAGCCGGGCAACGTCATGGCCTCTCCGCGTAAAACTCACGCAACGGCGGTGCTGGAGTCCTGGGTCGCCGCCGACTCGCTCAGCGTCCGCCTTCTCCAGGAAGTCCGCGGCATCGCTAACAGCGGTTCGACCGTGCTGGTTCGCGGCGAAAGCGGCACCGGTAAGGACCTGCTCGCCTCGGTGATCCATTACCTCGGCCCGCGCAGCAACGAACCGCTGGTCAAAATCGATTGCGCCAGCCTGCCCGCCGAACTGCTGGAGAGCGAGCTCTTCGGGTACGAGAAGGGCGCCTTCACCGGAGCCTCGCAGAGCAAGCAGGGCCGCCTCGAGCTGGCCGGCTCGGGCACCATCGTCCTCGACGAGATCGCCGCCCTCACCATGCCCATGCAGGCCAAGCTGCTCCGCGTCATCGACGAGAAGCGTTTCGAACGACTCGGCGGCGTCAAGAGTGTGAGCGTCAACGCCCGCATCATCGCCCTGACCAACGTCGATCTCGAGCACGCCCTCGCCCGCCGCACCTTCCGCGAGGACCTGTATTACCGCCTGAATGTCATCCCGGTGATCGTGCCCGCGCTGCGCGACCGTCCCGACGACATCCGCCCGCTCGCCGAGCACTTCCTGGCTAGTCTGGTCGCCGTGCATCGCAAGCCGCGCATGAACTTCGCGCCCGCGGCGCTCGACGCCCTGCAGGCCTACACCTATCCCGGCAACGTCCGCGAGCTGCGCAATATCATCGAGCGCGCCGTCGTTCACGCTGCCGGACCGGAGATCATTCCGCAGGACCTCCCGACGCACGTGCGCGAATCTTCGCCCGCCGAGCGCAAGATGTCGCTCGAAGACCTTGAGCGCGCCTACATCGCCGAGGTACTCGACTACACGCGCGGCAAGAAAACACAGGCCGCGCAGATCCTCGGCATCAGCCGCAAAACGCTCCTCGAAAAACGCAAGCGCTACGGCCTCGACTAGCCCGTGTGGCCCCGGCTACCCTCAGCCGGGGCGACTCAGAAATCGGC
>JBOGLI010000196.1:0-2517 GCA_050746165.1 Terriglobales bacterium
GCATTTCCGTAATGGTCTCTTTGCCGGCGTTGATTAAGTCCGGGTCTTCCTGGCCTTCGCGGGGATAAGGTCCGATGCCGAGCATGCCGTTCTCACTTTGCAGAATGACATCCATCCCGGCTGGAACATGGTTGGCAATGAGCGTCGGCATGCCGATGCCCAGGTTGACGTAGAATCCATCGCGCAATTCCTGCGCCACGCGCTTCACGATGCGATCGCGCTTCGCGGTGTCTTTGCCGACCTTCGACGGGGTGGTGGGGCTAGTTGCCATGATTCCTCGTTGTTGGTTGTTGGTTGTTGGTAATTAGTTTTTGGTTTTTGGTAACCAAGAACCAACAACTAAGGACCAATAACCGAACACCAAACATCAAACCGACGCTCTCAATGTCCTACGCTCGATCCGCTTCTCGTAACCCGCGCCCTGGAAAATCCGCTGCACATAAATGCTGGGCGTATGGATTTCATCGGGTGCGAGTTCACCCGGCTCGACCAGTTCTTCCACTTCGGCGATGGTGACGCGTCCCGCGGTGGCAACCATGGGATTGAAGTTGCGCGCCGTCTTCCTGTAGACGAGATTTCCCCACTTGTCGCCCTTCCACGCCTTGACCAGCGCGAAGTCGGCGGTGATGGCGCGCTCCATCACGTACATGCGTCCGCCGAAGTCGCGCGTCTCTTTACCCTCGGCAACCACCGTGCCGTAGCCAGTGGGCGTGAAGAATGCGGGAATGCCCGCGCCACCCGCGCGAATTCTCTCCGCGAACGTTCCTTGCGGAATCAGCTCGAGGTCGAGCTTTCCGGCGAGCACGAGCTCTTCAAACAGCCGGTTCTCGCCGACGTAGCTTCCCTTATGGCTGCGGATCTGGCCTTTTTGCAGCAGCAGGCCGAGTCCGAATTCGTCCACGCCCATGTTGTTGCTGATGGTGTTCAGGTTCTTGACGCCCTTGCGGACGAGCGCCGCAATCAGGTTCTCGGGAATGCCGCACAGGCCGAAGCCGCCGACCAGCAGCGTCGCTCCGTCCTCAATGTCGCGGATCGCCTCGTCGGCGTTGGCTACCACTTTGTGCATACGAGAAGTCCAGCGGAATTCTAACAAAGGCTCTTAGCAGTTAGCTGTTAGCTGTTAGCTGGGTTTTCGTGAATCGGCGGCGATTCCCGCGATTAAAGCGGAAAACAAGAACCCTGAGCGATTGCAGCCGCTCAGGGAAAAGTAAATCCAGCTAAAAGCTAAGAGCTAACAGCTATTTCACGTCCTTCATCGCCAGCATGGTGCCGTAGTCGGCGCCATTCGGGGCGACGGCGCGCGCGACTACTCCGCCGAACCCGTTGCGCAGTTCGGGATACTGCGCCACCAGCCCCTTGATCACCGCCATGTTGTCGGAGAACGCGGCCGCGGTATTGCTCAGCTCGCTCAGGGCCTGGTACTTCACAATAACGTCGAGGTCTTCTCCGACCGACTCCGGAAACAGCGTGGTGACGCGATATGTCTTGCCGTTGGCTGAGAGCGTCATCGGATTGGTCGACGTCGGCCAGTTGGCCGGCTTCGCTTTGGCCATCTCGTCGGCGATCTGGTCACGCGTGGCCGTGTACTCGATCTCTGCCGGCGCCGCCAGCTTCCACGCCATCCAGTAGTAGAGGTACGCTGTCAGGTTCGCTCCGCTCTGGTGATACGACCGCGCCTGCGTCAGATACCAGTTGGAATCGTGTCCCGCCACCGTGTGCGGCTCGATGGTCAATCCGGCGAGCTGCCAACGTCCGCCATTCTCCTGCATCACGAGGTTCACGCTCACCGGCTTCCCGCTGTTCACCGACTCGCTGACGAACGCGTACTTCCCCGGCGGCAGGTTGGGAATGAGGAATCCAACCCGGTTCGGCGAATTGAAGATGCCGCAATAAAACTCCGCCCGTTCCAGCGTCCCGCCCGCCGAAGACGCGTCGAGCACAAACGCCCCCGTGGTCTGCGGCTGCCCTTGCAGATCTTTCTGGTGCTCGCCAATCGCGCCATTGACGGCGTCGAAGCTGTTCGCCAGCGCCGGAATCGCCGCCGACCTCAAGCCGGCGAAATTTCCCTGCTGGGCCATGGTGAAGTATTGCTGTGCCGCTCCCTGGACCGCCTGCAGCGTTGCCGGGTCCATGTCGGCGCTGGTGTAGCAGGTTTGCGCCGCCACGGGTGCGGCCAAAACGTAAGAGAACAGAATCACGAAGATAAAGCGTAAGTGATGGCGTACGGCGTTCATGGCCATGACCTTTCCAAGAAGCTCCTCAACCTTGGATGCGCGCCAGCGGCAATTCAGATGCCGAAAACAGTCGCCAGTCTCCGGTCGGCAGTCGCCAGACGTTCCTGGTTCTTAGTCCTTCGTTGGAGAAAGCACACTTCACATTGCCCAACTAATAACTAAGAACCAAGAACCACCGCGGAAGTCGTGGTCGAACTCGCAATTTGGGAACTGCCGACCGGCGACTGCTTTACAACGGCGGCGGCTTCTTCTGCTGCTGTTCCCGCTGTTGCATGCGTTGCAG
>JBOGLI010000197.1:0-1753 GCA_050746165.1 Terriglobales bacterium
GCGCACTAGGGTACGTGTACACGCTCGACGACCTGACCGAAATCCGCCGCCTCGAACGCGAGGTCCGCATGCGCGATCGCATGGCAGCGGTTGGACGGATGGCGGCCGGCATCGCGCACGAAATCCGCAATCCGCTCGCCTCGATTGCCGGGTCGGTGAAAGTGCTCTCCGACGTTTCCGTGCTCAACCAGGAGCAGAAGACGCTGGTGGACATCGTGAATCGCGAGTCGGAGCGCCTGAACAGCATCATCTCCGATTTTCTCACCTACTCCCGCGAGAAGAAATACCAGCTCACCCCGACCGACCTGGTGCTTCTGCTCGACGATACCCTGACCCTGCTGGAGAATCGCGCGGACATTAAAGAATCCGGCGGGCTGACCATCGTGCGTGACTTCGAGACCGATCGCGCCATGGCCTTGGCCGACGGCGATCGCATGAAGCAGGTTTTCTGGAACATTTGCGACAACGCCGTAAGGGCGATGAGCGGGAACGGCCGGTTACGGGTTTCGTTGCGCGCGGCGGGAGGGAACTGGCTGATCTCATTCGCCGATACCGGGCACGGGCTTTCCAGCCAGGACACGGAGAAGATTTTCGAGCCCTTCCAGTCGGGCTTCGACGGCGGTACCGGACTTGGGCTGGCGATTGTTTACCAGATCGTCCAGGGCCACGAAGGCCGGATTTCCGTTAAGTCGAAGCGTGATGTGGGGACGGAGTTCACCATCCAGTTGCGCCACGCGTCACCTAAGCCGCAGTTGCGAGTGGCGGCAGTGGCAGGGCAGAGAGGAGGAGCGCGTGGGTAACATCCTGGTTGTCGACGACGAGCGCTCCATCTGCCAAATGCTGGAGATTGCGCTGAGCAAGAACGGGCACAAGGTCGAAACGGTTTCCGGCGGCGAGGCGGCGAAAAAGAAGCTGGACTCCGCTTTATTTGACGTCGTGGTAACCGACATCAAGATGCCGCAGACCAACGGCATCGAGGTGCTGCGGTACGCGCACCAGGTATCGCCGGAATCCGCCGTGGTCCTCATTACCGCTGTGGACGATCTCGATTCCGCAGTGCAGGCGGTGAAAGCCGGCGGCGCGTTCGAGTATCTGCGTAAAGGCCCGGCGCTGGTCGAAGACGTGAAATTCGCGGTTCGCCAGGCCTTGGAGCGGATATCGCTTCGCCGGCAGAATTTTGCCTTCCGGCGTGATGCGGCCTCGCATAACTCGCTCGACAATATCGTGGGCATAAGCGCGGCCATGGAGAAGCTCAAGCAGACGGTCCGCACCGTCGCCGGGACCCAGAGCACCGTGTTGGTCGAGGGGGAAAGCGGGACCGGCAAGGAATTGGTTGCACGCGCTGTCCACGCATGCTCGCCGCGCGCCGCCGAACCGTTTGTCAGCGTCAACTGCGGCGCGTTTCCCGAGACCCTGCTCGAGAGCGAGCTGTTTGGCTACGTCAAGGGAGCGTTCACCGGCGCCAACCAGAACAAGTCGGGACTGTTTGAAGTTGCGAACCTGGGGACGATTTTCCTCGACGAAATCGGCGAGACCAGCGTCGGGATGCAGGTGAAGCTGCTGCGGGTGTTGCAAGAGCGGGTGCTGCGACCGGTGGGCGGCACCGACGAAGTTGCGATCGATGTGCGCGTGATCGCCGCCACCAACCGTGACCTGGAGAAGATGGTCGAAGAGGGCGCGTTCCGCGAGGACCTGTACTATCGCCTCAGCGTGATCCCCATCCGTGTGCCTTCTTTGCGCGAACGCCGTGAGG
>JBOGLI010000198.1:0-2577 GCA_050746165.1 Terriglobales bacterium
GTGCTGGCGCTAATGTAGGCTTCAACCTCGGGAAGTACGTGCAACTGGAAGGCACGATGGCTTATGACTTCGAACGCAATTTCGTGTCCAGCGGAAGCACTACTCTGGGCACGGTCGGAAGCTTCCAGAATACGAAGTTCCGCATCCTGAACGGCTTCTTCGGCCCGAAGTTCCAGACCGGGGTAGGCCCCTTCAAGGCCTTCATCGCCATCAAGCCCGGCTTTGAAAACTTCGGAATCACCAACAACGGAGTGGCTACCGGGTTCGCTAATTCTGTCGCGAATGTCCACAGCGGCGATACGCATTTTGCGTTGTTCCCGTCGGGCGGCGTCGAGTGGTTCTTCGCCCACAGTGTCGGCATCCGCGCCGAGGTCGGTGACACGATGTACTGGCAAGGCAAGTTCACCGACAACACCGGCACCACCTTCGGTGGCGGCGTGCAACATAACCTGACCTTCCGCTTCGGACCGCAGTTCCGCTGGTAGGGGACCAGGCTCCAGGCCCGAGGCACGAGGCACCAGGAATTCCGCCTCGTGCCTTGTGCCTCGATCCTCAAGCCTGTGGTAACATCCCGCGCACGAGGTCCAGCGCGGGTTTCCCATGGCAGTTCCCCGATTCAGGTTCCCCTCCGTATTTGCCGCGTCTTTCGCATTTGTTCTTCTAACGCTTTGCGCGACGCAAGCCGTAGCACAACAGGTTCATCTCGAGCCGCGCGCCGCTGACACTGTCAAGAATGCCGCCGACAAGGACCAACTCCCCCTTCATCTCGCGCCGATTCGTGTCGACGTCGGCCTTGTGCTCGTTCCCGTCACCGTCACCGATTCCATGAACCGGCCGGTCATGGGATTGAACAAACAGGACTTCACCCTCTCCGAGGGCACCCAATCGCAGGAGATCCGGTATTTTTCTGCGCAGGACTCGCCGCTCTCCGTCGGGATCCTGCTCGACGTCAGCGCCAGCATGAAAGACAAAATCGAGTTGGTGCGCGATGCGCTGACCGAATTTCTCAATGACTCTCACCCGGATGACGACTACTTCGTCGTCACCTTTTCCGACCGCCCACAGATCGTCGCTGACGTGACCCAGTCCATCGGTACGATTCGCGCCCGTCTCGCGCAGGTGACCCCCTCCGGGCATACCGCGTTGCTCGACGCCATTTATCTCGGTGTCCAGAAACTGAAACATGCGCGTTACCAGCGCAAGGCGCTGCTCATCATTTCCGACGGCGGCGATAACCACAGTCGCTTCACGGCCGGCGAATTAAAAGCCCTCGTCATGGAAACCGATGTCCAGATCTACGGCATCGGCATTTACAGCGCTTTCTTCCACACTCCGGAGGAATGGTCCGGCAAGCACCTGCTGACCGAGATCACGGAAGCGACCGGCGGCCGGACCATCACCATCGGTAATGCTCGCCAACTGCCCCAGGCCGCCTCCGATATCAGCACGGAGCTGCGCAACCAATACATGCTCGGCTATGCTCCGAAGGAACAGCCCAGCTCCGTCTGGCGCAACATTAAGGTGAGCATTTCCCGGCGCGAGAACGGACTCCCACTACACCTTTTCTGGCGCAAGGGATACCAAGATCCGGGTCAGTAATCAGGAAGGATGCGCTGGGGTGGGAGATGGGAATCGAACCCACAACGTCCGGAGCCACAGTCCGGTGCTCTGCCAGTTGAGCTACTCCCACCGCAAACTTTAATTATACAGAATTCCGCTCGGTCTTCTGCATCGCGAAGCAAAACTGCCGCATGCGCCCTTGCCTGTTTCCGTAACTGACAACCAGCAACCGACAACCAGCAACTGCTTCACCGCGTCGGCGCCAGCCGCTTTCCTAGCGGAACGGGCGCGATATCCAGCCAGCGGTCGGGACCGGCTTGGCGGACAAACGTGAGTTCGTCGATCATCACCCGTCGCGTCGAAGAATATTCGTCCCACCGCCGCTTCGCCTCGTTCAGCACGCGGTCGGATTCCTCCTGCGAGTCCATCTTGGCGATGGTCAGGTGCGGCATGTAGGGCCACGGCTCGTCGGACCGGAGCGGTCCCGTGTTCAGCCGGTCGTGCAACTCCCGCATGCGGTAGGCGGCATGCGCCAGGCGAATAAACACGGTTGCCGTCGTCGGCGCAAAGGTCGCCACTTCGCCCATGGTGATTTCAAACGGAGCCACCGCCTGGCAGACCTGTTCCATCGTCTCCAGCGCCTGTGCCTCGCTGCCGTGCAGCGGACGTGGCGGAAGAATGCTGATATGGGCGGGGAGGTGGGCGTGCTTGGGGTGCATCTCGCGCCTCAGGCCCTCGACAAATTCACCCACCGGGTCGCGCAGGTACGCGACGACTGCGTATTGCACCGATTCCATTGCTACCGCCCATTATAAGCTCCGACGCTCTCGCCCTCTTCCTGCACACCTTCACGCGGTTCATCGTCGGGCAGAAGCGGCCCGATTCTCCCCCGCCAGCGCTTGTTCCGAATTCGTAACAAATACGGGGGCGGCTATCTGATTCGCCTTTCCGAGCGCATAATGCGGGCATTGCGCCCCGTTTGGTGGGAGCCGGCGCTAGCAGGGTAGTGGGGAAGAC
>JBOGLI010000199.1:0-5307 GCA_050746165.1 Terriglobales bacterium
GCCCTGAGATCCCGCTGCGCGTCGCCGAAGCAGTTGACAAAGTGCAGGGTACCGCGTGGCGTATCAATCGCGCCGCGCTCGCGCTCGCGCTGCTGGACACCCCCGACGGACGCTTGTTCGAGCCGAGTCTCGAGAAAGAGATGACACTCGCCGAGGCGCAGGAACTCTCGAGCCTCGAGCGCTTCTACTTCGCGGTATTCCTGGACTTCCGGGGCCGCGTGAATCAGCGCGGCGGCCAACTCAGCTATACGGGCAGCGGAGACTATGCCCGCGGGCTGCTCGAGTTCGCGGACGGTGAGTTCGTAGACTCCAACGGCGAGAAGTGGCTCGCTTGGCATATGGCGCAAATGTGGGGCAGGGATCTGCCATACATGCCGCTCGGAGATGGCTCCGTGTGGGCTGCAGGCGCACGGGATCTACGATGGCAAGATGCGGATCATCCCGCGCAGTTCCTCGCCGCGCGCTTGGCGTGGCTCGACGCGATCGAAGGTAAGCCCGTGCACCTCCCGGTGCGCCTTGACGCATCCTGCAGTGGACTGCAGCACCTCGCGCTCCTCGCGCGCGATGCCGAACTCGCACGCACCGTGAACCTATGGGGCGACTACCACGGAGATCGTCGCAGCCTGGCGTGGCTTGAGCTGCCACCTAAACCGGACTTCTATGACATCGTCGCCGCGCAGTGCACGCGCTCACGTAAAGAAGTCAAGGAAGTGCTTGTGCCACTCCTCTACGGGGCGGGAGAGGAGACATCAGGGCTCGGCCTAGCAGGGGCATTAGGCACACCGCTCGATGAGCGCGTCCAGACGCTTGCCAACGCAATCCGCGACAAGGCGTGCGAGCTTGCACCCCACGCGTTCGCCATACTCGATTGGTTCGGCCGCGTTGCCGAGGCGCACAACGATGTGAACTGCCCGGTGCGCTGGACCGCGCCGTCGGGGTTCGGAGGAGTGCAGGACTATCGCTACGTCGAGAGGAACCCACGGCGGGCGGACCGCCAAGCCAAAATCATGGTAAACGGTCGCCGCGTTGACCTGGTCAAACGCTTCTATACGGAGCTGCTCGACAAGCCACAGCAAGTCATCTCCATGCCGTCGAGCATCGTGCATAGCCTCGATGCAGCTCTCCTCGCGGAGATTGTTGCGGGCTCTGGCATTGACCAGTGGGGCGTCGTACACGATGCCTTTGCGGTGCCCGCCAACTATGCGTGGGATCTGCTGCAGGCGAACGAGGCAGCGATGGGCGTTCTATATAAGCCGGATCGCCTTGCCGAGTGGACCGAAGCATGGCGCGATAGCGGTGTGGACGTACCCGACCCGCCACCGCATGAGCCGAAGTTACCGCGGGAGATGCTGGGCGCGTTGCGCACGCTCGGGTGAGACCGTTTCACCGTTTCACGGTGTGCCGGAGGCTTGTCCACACGTCCACACGACCGCAGGGCGTTTCTATATACCCCTCTATTTCTAAAAAAAACGCATTAGCACGTAGGAAACACGTGCGGTCGCCGTGGACGTGTGGACAAACACCTCCGGTGAGGGCCGAAACGACCCGGGTGTAACACGCAAACAGCGGCAAATGGATCCGCTATGAATTCATAAGTTAAATCAACCGGATGCCGCGTCCGCTTCTCGCCCCCGCTACCACTGAGCCGCACGCTATCGACAAGGGCAATGCGGTTGCTGTGGTACTCGGCGAATGCCTTCCGACCCTCGCGCACGATCTTGATGCCGCCTGTAAGCTCCCTCAGCAACGCGCGAGCCTTGGCAGCCGCTTCAGGTTCGCCCTTCAAGCCCAGCGCTATCTGCTGGCGATACAGTGCAGCCGCTTGCGGCAGTAGTGCCAACACGGCGTTAGCCTCCTTTCTGGCCTCAGGCTTGGCGGCATCCAATAACCGCCGGCGTTCCTTACTCGTGCGGTCGATGACTGCGGGCATGTCGTCAGCGGTCATGCCATCGCCATAATCCCGGCGCTTCATGCGCTCTCTTAACTTGGCGAGCCGTGTGCGTCCAGATCCTTTACCTGATCGGGCACTTCGCCATCTTTGGCGGATTGCTGCCGTAGCAGATTGCGATAGTAGCTCTGCATGTCCTTCGCGAACTCGGCGACCGCCGCAGGCTCTAGAAGTTGCTTTTGCAGAGGCCCGAGTATCTTGTCCTGCACCACGTCGCGCGGCAGTGTGATGGTGTTCTTGCACGGTATGCCGCCAGTGCGACCCGCGCACGCATACGACAGCCGATTGCTCAGCACGAAGTTGGAGCCGCACTCGCCGCAGACCAATAGACCTGAGAACACGTACCGGCTTTTTCCACCGGAGTGCTTCGGCTTGCCCGTCTCACTGGTTTCGCGCGCACCGATGTGCCGCTGCACTTCCTTCCACAACTTGTCGTCGATAATGCGCCGGCTCTAATCCGTGTGGCGTATCCACTCCGACTCTGGCAGCAACTTATATTGGCGCCGACCCGTGTCTGGGTCCGTTTTCCACTTGGCACGGTTCCAGACGATATCACCGCTGTAGACTGGATTGCGCAGTATCACTCTCACTGCGGTATTCATCCAACCACTGGCGCGGCGAGTATCACGTTTCCAACTTGAACCCGGCGACGCGTAGCCTTTGGCGTTCAGTTCCTTGGCTATCGTCTTGCAGCCTGCGCCAGCGGCGAACCGCTCGAATATGCGCCGCACTACTAGCGCTTGCTTTGGGTTCACGGTCGTCAGCCGACTTCAGTGTGAATGTGCTCCATGCGCGGTTCACGGCGAACCTCCGGCGCTGTAGTCGCAGTGATCGACGATGGCGACCGCCCGCCGCCGCTGCCCTTGGGCAGGGTACAGGCCCTAGCCGGCCATGGTGCAGTGCAATAAGCAGCGGTTAGATATACTGCTGGCAGTATACCGACTGCGGCGTTATGCTAAAACGCGAGTCAGTCACTACTTGGCTCTCGTAGACTCGGGCGACTCGACCAATAAAAAGAGCCCTGCCATGCAGCCACAGATTGCCGATGACAAGATTTGTGGTGGCAAATGAATCGCTCGAAGTTCTTACTGTTCCTTATGATAGGCCTGATTTTGGTGGTGGGCTCATATGCGGCGGGGCGAATGCGTCCTTTTGAGCATCATCATAACGGCGTCGCTTACACACAAGCGATGCTTGCATTCGCGCACTACAACTCCTATGGCTACATTGCGAACTATTTGGCGAGGAAGTGCTATGACGCAGCGTTAGCCGAGACAAAGGAGCTGCGGGATATGCAAGTAGTCTTATTGGCAGATAATCTTCAACGGACAGGTAATGATCCCAGCTTGCAGGCGTACATCAGAGTCAGAGACCCAGAGTTGTTGAAGTCCGTCTTAGCCGGGCACGTGCCTGAGCTGCCGACACCCGCGCAACCGCTTAATTTGACATGCCCGTGACAACGACAGCCAAAAGCTACGTCGCTAGATTAGCCGCGTACGCGTAGGGGTGCGGGTCAGCGGTTGCACGCTCCCGCTACCACTTGTTTCTACACTGCGTAACAACGCAGCAGACTGTGCTATCCGGCGAATTAGAGCTCTACCTGAACCACGCCTTTCGCCAGGCGCGTGGGGCGCGCCACGAATTCATCACCGTCGAGGATCTGCTGCTTGCCATCCTGGAGGCACCGAAGGTGCGCGAGGTGCTCGAGGGCTGCGGAGCGGACCTGGAGCAGCTGGGAGGCAGTCTCAAGCAATACATCGAGACCCACAGCTTTAGCTCGAGCGAAGCGCGTGAAGCTCAGCCGACACTGGCGTTTCAGCGGGTGCTCCAGCGAGCCGTATTCCACGTGCAGTCGAGCGGCAAGAAAGAGGTCAGCGTACTCAACGTGCTGGTTGCGATTTTCAGCGAGAAGCAGAGCCACGCAGCGCTCGAGTTGGCGCATGCGCAAGTGAGGCGTCTGGATGTGGTGAACTTTATGATCCACGGGCTTGCAATGACTGACGTTGCAGCCGTGCGGTCGCCAAGGGCTCACCTGGACGCTGCAGGCCTTGATCGACTGGTGGAATTGTTGATTGCCCTGAAGGATTCGATTGATCAGGCCACGAGGTTAGAGGACCAGGAACGTATCGACGTTCGAGAACTGATCGATGACGTGATTGCCACTGCTCGGGCGGAGCGGCCTAACGAGATGAAGCTCCGCGGCCTATTGGTCGGCCTTAGTCACTGGGCGGCAGCAAAGGTCGAGTTGCAACCGTGGAGACAGGTTCGCGATACCGCTATTGCCCTCGACCTGTGGATTATCGAATGAAATTGGATGCCCGCGCTCTGCGCAGCGAGCCGGCTGGCGCACTGGCGATGCTGCCAGCGGAGACGATCGGAGAGGGCGCATCGTGATCAACGCCTAAAAAGGGGTGGTCGTGTCATAGCGGGGAGACGATTTGTACGTGGTGGGCGCAACCGTTGCCGATTCAAGCGGTTAGTCGATATCCTCAATCGCTCGCTGACGACCAGTCACATTTCCGATCGATTGCTGACACAGTGCGGACATTTTCGGGGCATAGCGTCTTGCACCAAGGCGGCGCCCCGCGCAAATCGTTGCCCCGACAAAGCTGCTGCTCCCCATCAAGCGCAACAGGGTGCACGCGCCTTCCGCGGGGTGCCGCCACCACCAGCAATCGGCGACCCTTCCGTGCGCGAAAAGGAATGCCCCGCGCCGGCACGACAACTATAGGCTGCATCGGCGACGCGGGGCGGCTCCGAAGCGCAGTTACCATAGCGCCGTCGCTAGGGGCCGATCTGCGACGGAAGCGGCAGTCTTAACCAGAGGCTTCGCCCACCCTACAACTAAAAGTCTTTTGCAACCGTGCATTGGTATGACGCAATAATCGATCACGAGCAGCCCAAATCGTAGGCCGGGGAAATGATCCGAAGCGGACCGGAGACGCAGGGCGGCTCCACCGCGCCGGGCCAGACGTTAGCCGCAAATCCCACGCGCCCCGCTTTGTAGATTCAGTTCCGCTCAGGCCTGGCGCCGCCGCGTCACGACGAAGCTCTCGTCGTTGAACCATAGGCCGCCGTGCTTTTGCAGTACCTGTTGAGTCGCGTCTAGATAGGCGCCGGTCTGAATGACCGGATCCAGGCGCTCATCCTCGATCTGGTTGACGTAGATCGCCGCATTCCAGGCGGCGAACAGCGTTGAGGTGCCGATGCGATCGCCTATCTCGGAGGGCAGCGTATGCATCTCGTAGCGCATCAGCGCCCTGTCGTCGGTCTGCGCCGGGAAAATGAAGTCGCGCGAATCGCGCCCGAGCTCGGCCTTCAGGGCTGCGAGAAGCTGGTGCCGGTCGACAGCAAAGGGA
>JBOGLI010000200.1:0-5532 GCA_050746165.1 Terriglobales bacterium
GCACTCTTCAGGTGAGTCAGGCCAGTGCCGGTGACCAGGCAGCGCGTGGGTTCGAGCGGATGGTCGATAGCGGGCAGGATGCGCCAGGCGGAGCCGCCCTCGTAAATCTCGTCGTAGGGAATCTTCACATTTCCGGCAAGTTGCTGGACGAGGCTCGCCAGTGACTCGCCGGACGAGAGTGCACGCTCGGCGAGTGCGAAGAACGAGTCCAAGCCATCAAGCAGGCGCACAGCGGGTTCGTCGACGAGGCCGACCCGACGTTGTCCGTTCGTGTCGCGTAGCTGAAGAAGTCTCACGGTGTCGCCCCATGGGCACGCGAAACGGCTTCAGCGAAAGCCACGCGCATGAGCATAAACTGAATTGAGAAAGTTGGTTTCATTCCGCTGTTCGCGTAAATATACACTCAGACATTACCATGAACAAAGGGATTGCCCCCAATCGGGAGCATCCCGCAGGAAAGGACACGTTTCTTCATGGAGTTGACCGGAAAAAACTGGATCGCCGGCACACGGTCGGCGGAGGGCCCCGAGAAATTTCAGGCGACGAATCCGCGAAGTTGCGAGGCGATGTCCCCGGACTTCGTGGAGGCAACGCCGGCAGAGATCGACCGGGCGGCGGAATCAGCCGCCAAAGCCGCCACCGAGTTCGGCCGCTGCGGCGCGGAGCAGGTCGCCGATTTTCTCGACGGCATCGCCGTTGAACTCGAGCGGGTGAAGGACGAACTGGTCGCGCGCGCGCAAGCCGAGTCGGGGTTGCCGGCACAGCGGCTCGCCGGCGA
Source organism: Terriglobales bacterium (assembly GCA_050746165.1). GTDB lineage: Bacteria > Acidobacteriota > Terriglobia > Terriglobales > Acidobacteriaceae > DAISJI01. The sequence goes on from JBOGLI010000200.1 coordinate 779, forward strand.
GCACGGACGCACGACCGGACAGATCCGCATGTTCGCGCAATTGGTGCGAGAAGGCTCGTGGGTCGATGCCCGGATCGATACAGCGCTGCCCGACCGAAAACCGCTGCCCCGCCCCGACCTGCGACGCATGCTTGTGGCCATTGGACCAGTCGCGGTGTTTGGAGCAAGCAACTTCCCGCTGGCCTTCTCCGTCGCGGGTGGCGACACCGCTAGCGCACTGGCGGCAAAGAATCCGGTCATCGTGAAGGCGCATCCGGCGCATCCGGGAACGTCGGAGATCGCGGCGTCGGCGATCGTCGAGGCCGCTCAGAAAGCGGGGATGCCGTCGGGGATTTTCTCGATGGTCCATGGCGTGAGCCCCGAAGTCAGTCTTGCACTGGTCCGGCATAGGGCGGTGAAGGCCGTCGGTTTCACGGGGTCGCAGCGCGCCGGGCGAGCACTGTTCGACGCCGCGTCGAAACGCGATGAACCGATCCCGGTGTACGCGGAAATGGGGAGTGTGAATCCGGTATTCCTGTTGCCGGGCGCGCTGGCGGAACGCGAGGCTGCGATTGCGCGTGGATTGCGGGATTCGGTGACACTCGGGGTCGGGCAATTCTGTACGTGCCCGGGACTCGCCATCGGGGTGGAAGGGCCGCAGCTCGCAGGATTCGCGAACAACCTGGCCGCATTATTTCGCGAGGCTCCGGCGGGAACGATGCTGCATCGGGGCATCCTCGCCGCATATGAACAGGGACTGACGCGGGTAAGCGGCGTAGCGGGTGTCAGTGTCGTCGAATCGGGCGTAGCGGCGGCACGGGAACGAACCGAATCACGCGCGGCGTTGTTGCAGGTAAGCGGCAACGACTTCCTGCAGCATCCGGAGTTGGCGGAAGAGGTATTCGGACCAAGTACGGTGCTGGTGCGGTGCACTTCGCCGGAGCAGATGGCGGAGATCGCGCGCGAGCTGCCGGGGTCGTTGACGGCAACGGTGCAAGGAACCGAACAGGACATGGAGAATTATGGCGAGCTGGTCGCTGTGCTTGTGGAACGCGCCGGACGAGTAATTTTCAACGGATATCCGACGGGGGTTGAGGTCTCGCCGGCGATGCAGCACGGCGGGCCCTGGCCGGCGACGACGGATGCGAAGTACACGTCGGTGGGAACGGCGGCGATCCTGAGATTCGCGCGGCCGGTATGTTTCCAGAGTTTTCCGCAGGCGGCCCTACCGCCGGAGTTAAGAGATGGAAATCCGCGAAAAATCTGGCGCTTGGTGAATGGAGAATGGAGCAAAGACTAACGCTGGCTAGTCCTCGGTCCGGTTCGTGGCGATAAATGGCGCGGACGCCAGCGCCGTGGCCCAGTGGACGATCGCTTTGGCAGGCACGCCGGGCGAGGACCATGTGCCGCATTCGAGCGCCGCCAACTGCACGGCGAAATTGCCGATGGTCGCGCTTTCGGCCGAGCCAAGCTCAACCGGAAGCCCGGCGCGTTCGGAAGTGAGCCGGTTGAGGACGCGGTTGCGGCTTCCTCCTCCCATAATGTAAACGCGGCTGAATTTCTTGCCGGAGACGGAGGCAGCACGGCGGAGGACTTGCGCGTAGCGCTCGGCAAGACTGTGAAAGATCAGGTTCGCATACGAAGGTGCGGCCGCGGGCCCAGAGGGTAGCGGCGAGCAGTCGCGCCGGCGCAACTGCTCGTTGATACGCGCGGGCATGTCGCCTGGCAAAAGCAGGTCGGGATCATCCACGTCGAGCAGGACGCCGGGCGCAGGAAGCTTGCCGGATTCTTCGATCAGCTCGGCGGCGGTCCACGCCGGCTGTCCGTTCGACTGCCAGTGATCGAGACAGCGTTGCAGCAGCCACATCCCATTCACGTTCTTGAGGAAGCATGTCTGTCCGCCCGCACCACCAAGATTGGTAAAGTTCTCGCGCATGGCGTCGGGAGTAGCACAGGGCTTGTCCAGAACGGTGCCGACCAGCGACCACGTTCCGGAGCTAATGAAGGCCCAATCATCCCCTTGGGCAGGAATGCCGGCGATGGCGGAAGCGGTATCGTGGCACGCGGGCGCGAGCAGCCGTGTGTTGCGGAAGGCGGGCAGCGAAGCTAACGGTCCCGATAAACGTCCGAGCAGCGATCCGGTTGGAACGATGGAAGGAGCTGCGGAGAGATCGAGGCCGAGTGCGTCGAACAGCTCGCCGCTCCATTCGTGCGTCCCGAGGCGGACAAGCTGCGTGTGAGTGGCGTTCGTGTACTCGGCCACCTGCGCGCCGCCGAGATAGTGCGAGACGAACTCGGGCAGGTTCAGCCACGTGGCCGCCGAATTCTTTTCGGCAAGTTTATCGGCATAGAGCTGGTAAACAGTATTGAGGCGCATCAACTGAATGCCGGTGAGCTCGTAGAGGCGCTCGCGCGAGATCAGCGACGAGACCGCGCTTTCAGCGGCGATGGTGCGCTCGTCGCGGTAACAGAAGGGATCTTCCAGGGCCTGGCCATCGCGGTCGAGCCGAACATAATCAACGGCCCAGCCATCGACGGCGACGGCATCGATACCCTCGTCGGCGAGATCGGCGCAGAGGCGCAGGCCTTTTTCGACGCCCCGGCAAATGCGGCCGATGTCCCATCGAAGCGAATCGCCCTGCTGCACCGGGCCGTTGCGGAAGCGATGGACGAGGTTGATCTGCGGGCCGTCGTTGCGCCAGCGCAGCAGGGAGATGCGGCAGCTCTCCGCGCCGAGATCAACCGCAACTAGAGCGGGCCTTTTCACAGTACTCCTTCAGCGCAGAAACGCATCGATGAGACCGCCGTCCACCGGAATGAGATGTCCGGTGGTACAGCGCGCGGACGGCCCGGCAAGAAACAGGATCGCGTGGGCGCAGTCGACCGGGTCGATCGCCTGATGGGTCAAGGTGCGGCGCGCGTAAAACTCGGACAGAACGCCACGTAATTCGTCGTCGCTCCCGTTCGCATCGAACGCCAACCCGTACTTCTGCAACGATGCGATGACGCGGTCGCGCGGGAACATGGTCGAGCCCTTCACGACCGTGGCAGGACTAATGGCGTTGACGCGCACCTTGGGCGCGAGCGATACCGCCAATTCCCGCACGAGGTGGCTCAGCGCAGCCTTGCTCACGTCATACGCCTCGCTTCCACGCTTGGGCACTACTGCGTTGGCGGAACTGGTCAACACGACGGAGCCGTCGAGATCCTGATCGCTGAACACAGCGGCGGCCGCTTCGCACAGGCGGAAGTTCGCGGTGACGTTCAGGTCGAGTGTCTTCGCCCAAAGCGCGTCGGTGACGCGGCCATCGGAAGGCGCGGGAAAAAGCGCGGCGGTGTTGATGAGGATATCGAAGCCTCCATACTCGAGGACAGCCGCGCGCAACGCCTCTGCAATCGACTGTCTATCGCAGATATCGATCGGGGCCGCGATCACCGCTTCCCTTCCCGCGAGTGAACGAGTTTCATCGGCGGCGGACGCAGCGGTGGTGGAATCGCGATCGGCCACTACGACGTGCGCGCCGCGTTCGGCGGCCAGGAGCGCGGTCGCACGCCCGATGCCGCTTCCGCCACCAACGATCACCGCGATGCGCCGGCTAAGTTCTTTCTCCGGTGGCTGGCGGCGCAGCTTCGCCTCTTCCAGTTGCCAATACTCAATGCGGAACGCCTCCGATGGCGGCAATGCCACATAGTTCGAATACACGGAAAACGCGCTGCTTTGTGCCGCCGCGCCGGCTTGCGGAAGGATCTTGGGATCGCGACCGTCGCCGAGAGCGGTGGCACCCTCCATCACGTGGATGGCGTTGGTGTAGAACTCGCCCGTAATGCGCGCTTCCGTCTTGTTCTTTCCGAAGCTGAACATGCCGACGCCGGGCACGAGGACGACGGTTGGATCGGGACTGCGCATCGCCGGCGAATCGGAGGCGGCGAAGCTGCGGTAATACTCTGCGTATTCGACGCGGTACGCGTCCATCGCGGCAGTGATGGAATTGCACAGTTCGCCGACCGGCCGCTCCGGCTTCCAATGGACAAATAGCGGACGGATCTTGGTGCGAATGAAATGATCGGGACAGCTTGTTCCCAGGGAAGCGAGGCGGGCGGCATCGCGCGAGTTGACGAAGCGCAAAACCTCCGGACGATCGGTGAAACTGCCAATCATCCGTCGCGTATGCGAGACTTCGCCACGGATACGGGGAAAAACCGCGGCGGCAATGTCCAACCGGTCGGAGCGCGTGTGCTGAAGTTCGCCCCCGAACAGGTCGTCGCCACGGCGGTCGACGTGACCCTGCACGAACTCGCCAAGCTGGTCGATGATCGCCAGCGTGTTCTGATAGCAGTCGCGCTGGGTCTCGCCCCAGGTGAACAGCCCGTGGCCGCCGAGAACGATGCCGTCGCATCCGGGATTGTCGGAGACGGCCCGGCGCAGCATCATGGCGAGCTCGAAACCGGGGCGCTGCCATGGGACCCAGATCATGCGATGACCAAAGCGCGAGTTGAACTCTTCGAGCTTCTCGCGACCGTTGGCGGCGGCGGCCAGAGCAATGCCCCAGTCGGGATGAAGATGGTCGATGTGGCGGAACGGCAATAGCGCGTGCAGCGGCGTATCAATCGACGCGGCGACGGGATTCACGCCGAAGGTGCACAGCGGGTACAGCCCTACCATCTCGTCCTCGTGTTCGACACCGCGGTAGCGCGAGACGAGCGCCTCGATCTTGTCGAGGTAGAGCGTGGCAAAACCACTGCGCTGAATGCTGCCGATGTCTCCGCCGCTGCCC
>JBOGLI010000201.1:0-2071 GCA_050746165.1 Terriglobales bacterium
TCCCACACCCGAGGAACAGCACGGCCCGGCGTTGCTGTCGGACCTTGCAGATATCACCGGCGGCCGCGCCTTCACCATCATGAATCCCAACGATCTGCCTGACGTCGCCACCAAGATTGGAACGCAGTTGCGCAACCAGTACGTCGTCGGCTACGTGCCCGACCGTACGGCACGCGACGGCAAGTGGCACAAGATCAAGGTGAAGCTCCATCCGCCTAAGGGACTGCCCCCGCTCACCGTGTACGCCAAGAAAGGGTTCTATGCCCCGCACTGAAGCGGCACGCGACCTCCTCAAAAAAACGAGCGCCGTTTTCAGGTCGCGCTGGATTTACCTCGCGCTGATGGTTCCCGTGGTGCTGCTCGCGATCGCCGCAGCCATGCTGATTTGGCCGATCAACTACGCCGAGGGCCCTTACCGGGCCGATCCCTACCGGAAGTACGCGACGCCGTCGGCCCTGCCTTCCCTGCTCGACGATCCATCCCTCGCCGGAAAATCGGTTTACCTGAACGAAGTCCAACTCGTTCCCGCCAGCAAGGAGAACGCCTACATCGCGCACGGCGCTGCCGGGAACACGATGCTGGTGCTTGCGACCGCGCAGGCATCGAAGCTGCCGAAAGAAGCGGCGGTCGCCAATGTGCAGGGAGTGATTCGCCCCCTGCCCTCGAAGACCACCCTCAAGAAAGAGTGGAAGCTGAACGCAAAACAGCTCGCCGCCATCTCCAACGACCACTACTACCTCGCCGCGCAACAAATCCGCATTCAAACGCGCCGATCGACGCGCGATTAGAACTCTGTCCCGGTCGTGGGCCCCGGCGCCCCGCCGGGGCTGCGTCTCGTGTCGCCCAGACTCTTGGGCCTGCGGGCGCCCTCGCCCGCAGGAGGACACAACTCCGCTGCAAACGCCCTAAACCAGCGCCCGCAGCCGTTCCGCTGCCGCCTCGGGGGTGAAGTCTCGCTGCGGGGCTGCCAGCATTTCATATCCCACCACGAACTTGCGCACCGTCGCCGACCGCAGCAGCGGCGGGAAATAATGGGCGTGCAGGTGCCACTCCGGGTGCGCTTCGCCGTCTGTCGGACGTTGGTGAAACCCCATCGTGTATGGAAATGGCGTGGCGAAGAGCCGGTCATAGAGTGCGGTAAGACGGCGCAGGATATCGGCAAGCCCGTCCCGCTGCGCGTCATCGAGCGCAGTGAGATCGGCGGCGTGCCGATTCGGAAGCACCAGCGTTTCAAACGGCCACATCGCCCAGAAGGGCACGAGCGCGGTGAACGATTCGTTCTCCAACACGATGCGCTCGCCCGCCTCACGCTCCAAGGCCAGGTATTCGCAAAGCAGGCACCGCCCGAGCGCGTGATACTCGGCCTGCGATTTCTGTTCGACGAGCGGCACTCCGGGAATGGTCCGATTCGCCCAAATCTGCCCATGCGGATGCGGGTTGCTGCAACCCATGATCTGCCCGCGGTTCTCGAAGATTTCGACGTACCGGATCTCCTTGCGCCCACCCAAGTCGGCAAATTGGTCGGCCCAGCTATCGACCACCGCCCGCGCTCCCGCTCGTTCCATTTGTGAAATGGTCAGATCGTGGCGCGGCGAAAAGCACACCACGCGGCAGATGCCGGACTCGGTCTCGGCCACCATCAGCCCGTCTCGATCGAAACGCCCCGCCGGCGCGTCCGCCTCCAGCGCCGCGAAATCGTTGTCGAAGACGAAGGTGGACTTGTAGTCGGGATTGCGCACGCCGCCCGCGCGCTCGTTTCCGGGACACAGGTAACAGCCTGGATCGTAGGCGGGAAGCTTTTCGACGGCTGGCGTTTCCACGGCGCCCTGCCAGGGCCGCTGCGTGCGGTGAGGTGATACCAGCAACCACTCGCGCGTAAGCGGGTTATAGCGGCGGTGCGAATGCCGGTTGATCTCGTCGAGTGTCATGGAACCGACGAGAATACTACAGTGCGAGTGCTTGGCAAATTTAGCACTAAAGCATGTTTCAGAATGCGCTTGTATCAGGGCACGGAATCACAGGCTGCTGAAAAACTCGGTTCCGGTAGTTTTGAAGGGGCGCGGCTTTCAGC
>JBOGLI010000202.1:0-10809 GCA_050746165.1 Terriglobales bacterium
GCCGGTACCGGTATTGAGTCGGCGATCGAGACGCTTCGGTTGACGGAATATGCGGCCACCATCGGCTACGACGCCGCCATGGTCCGCACGCCCCATTACTACAAGGGCCAGATGAACAAGCCGCAGAACATGCTGGCGTTCTACCGCACCGTCGCCGACCGCTCGCCGCTGCCCATCATTATTTACAACTTCCCGCAGGCCACCGGCTACGACATGCCCGCCGAGGTGGTGATCGAACTGGCGCAGCACCCGAACATCATCTCCATCAAGGAATCCAGCGGGTCGATCGAAAAAGTGCAGAAGATGGTGGAAGGCACGCGCAGCGTGAAGCGCGCGGTCACCGTCAACGAAGTTCAGGAAGCTGTGACCGGGCGCATGCTTTCGCAGGCGAAAGCGGCGGCAGCCTCGTTGCCGATCGCGGGTCAGCCCTCCTCGACCGCCGTGCAAGTGGTCGGCGGGCTGAAGACGCGCCAGAAGGAAGTCGGATTCCAGGTGCTGGTCGGCGCCGCTCACAAGCTGGAGCCGTCTCTCAACGCCGGCGCGATGGGCGCGATCCTCGCCTTCGCCTGCTGCGCTCCGACCGCATGTTTCGAAATCTATGCCGCGTGGAAGGAACGCAGCGAGGCAGTCGCGAAAGAGAAGCAGCAGCGCATCGTCGAAGCCGCAACCAAGATTGTCGTTGAGATGACTATCCCCGGCGTGAAGTACGCAATGGACCTCAACGGGTACTTCGGCGGCCCGGTACGTCTGCCGTTGCTGCCGCTCACCGCCGAAGACAAGGCGAAAGTTGAGAAGCTGATGGAAGGAATAAAGAATTAGTGGTCAGTGATCAGTGGTCGGTCATCAGGCGTCCAAAATCTTGGTTGCGGGTTTCACCGCGACCCGCTCCAATATCAGGTTGTAACCGCCTGATCACTGACCACCGATCACTTACCACCGATCACTGATCACCGACCACTGACCACCTGTTTCTTACGCCACTTTCTTCTTCTTCCGATTCGGATTCGTCACCCGCACTGCGCGGTTCGTTCCACCCTCGGCGCCGGCGTGAACTTCTCCGGCCGCGGTGTCTTCAATTTCGGGAGCGCGCTTCCTCGTCGGGCGGCCGGTCGCTCCCGGCGTGTTCGCGGTCTCCAGGTCGCCGCCGCGGCCCGCGGCAGGACGCTCCGCGCCGGTGGCGCGCGCCGGACGGAATTCGGATTCGTCGCGTTGGCTGCGGCTATCTTGCGATCTTTGTTCCTGTTTCCCGCCGCGTTCGCGCGAACTGTTGAGCGATTTTCCCGCCCCGCGCTCTGACTTAACCGCGCCGCGTTGCAATTCCTCGGTCGACCGGCGATTGCTGATGCCCTGCTCCTTGCCGCTTTTACGCCGATCGCTGTCTTTCATGTCCTCGTTCTCCTCTCGTCCGCGTGTTTCATTGCCACGCTTTCCTGATTGCTGGCGTCCGCGTTCCATCGACAGCGGGTCCGTCCCTGGGTCCTGTCCACGATCCTTCCCGGTGTGCGGATCCACGACGTACAGCAGATCCGACAGGTCCGAGGCGTGCTCTTCTTCGTCGGTCAGAATCTGCTCCAGCATGCGCCGCGTCACCGGGTCTTTGTCCCCGAAGTAGCGGATCATGTCGGTGTAAACGTCAATCACGACGCGTTCGGCGATCAGGTCCTCGCGGATCATGTCGGCCAGCGATTCGCCTTCGATGTACTGCGAGACCGACCTTTGCACCAGCGTTCCCGGGTTCATGTCAGGCTTACCGCCCAACTGCTGGATGCGCTCGGCGATCGAGTCGGCGTGTTCACGTTCGCTGTCGGCGTGCTCCTTGAACTCATCGGCCACGCCCTTGGCGTGCACGCCCGTGGCCATGAAGTAGTGGTGCATATACCGCAGGACGCAGACGATCTCCGTCGCCAGCGCCTCGTTCAGGATCTGGATGGCGTGTTCCTTGTCCACGCCGTAGCTATCGGTGACGGCCCCGTCTTCGATTTTACGGATGGCTCGCTGGCGGATTTCTTCTACGTCTTTAACAAACTGCGGCATCGCTCCCCCTGGTCGCGCAAATTTTGCCGTTCTCCGGCGGTGACTTAGATTCGAGGGAAATAGAAAAGGTGGTCGGGCGAGAGTGATCAGTAATCAGTGCTCAGTGATCAGCAGTCTGAACGGCAGATTACGGCTGCAACACTGCTATCAGCGATGGCCTTCCTGAGCACTGACCACTGATTACTGATCACTTGTCGTTCCCCATCTTGCCTTTCCTCAGTCGAATCCCTTACCATGGATATGAACGAACGTTCGAATTGACGAGCATGGCCCGTATCCGCAATCGCGTCTTTCGACTTCCGGTCGCCAACGACGGGCAGGAGAGCCGTTTCGACCGCCGCCTGGCCGAGGTCCTCGCCTTCGGCACCGAAGTTTTCTACGAGAAAGGGTACGAAGGGGCGTCGATGCGCGACTTATCGCGCGCCAGCGGCATGTCGCTCGCCGGGCTCTATTACTACTTCGAATCGAAGGAAAAGCTGCTCTACCTGATCCAGAAGCACACGTTCTCGACCATCATGCTCATGCTTCGGCAGAAGCTGGCCGATGTCGATGAACCTGAGCAGCGCCTGCGCATCTTTATTCACAACCATCTCGAGTATTTCCTGGCGAACCTGAAGGCCATGAAAGTGCTCTCCCATGAGGATGAGGCCCTGAAGGGTTCGCTCGGGTCGGAAATTGCCGTCATGAAACGCGAGTACTACCAGCTCTGCCGCGGCATCGTAGAAGATTTCCGCCGTGCTCGCGGACTGAACGGCGTTTCGCCGCGGCTGGCGGTGCTTAGCCTCTTTGGCATGATGAACTGGATTTACACTTGGCACGATCCCCGCCGTGACGCATCGGCGGCGGAGATCGCCGATCAGATGACGGAAATTTTCCTCCGTGGCCTCCTCGGGGTGGGGCGGCCGCGTTCCAAAGCTGCATCCAAACAGGGTTCCGCAACCGCACGCGCCGGGGTGGCGCGAGGCGCTGCACGATAATTGAATTGTGGGTGGCCCACCCTGGCCGGTTTTGCCAGGGTGGGGAATGAGAACGCTTTCCAATCGCAAGGAGTTGAGGATGGCCAGCACTACCGTGGAAGCCGCAAAAACGCTCGTCCAATACCGCACCGAAAAAGGCGTCGCCGTCATCACCATGGACGACCCGCCGGCAAATACCTACACCTACGAGATGAACCGCCAGCTCGACGACTGTATCCTGCGCGCGCGCATGGACAACGACGTTTACGTCATCGTCCTCACCGGCTCGGGTGACAAGTTCTTCTCCGCCGGCGCGAACATCAAGATGCTTTCCAGCGTCGATCCGACCTTCAAATACTACTTCTGCCTGCACGCCAACGAGATGCTGCTGCGGCTGGAGCACACGCCGAAGCTGGTAGTCGCCGCGCTCAACGGGCACACCGTCGGCGGCGGGCTGGAAATCGCCATGGCCGCCGACATCCGCATCGCGCGCCGCGACGCGGGCAAAATCGGCTTGCCGGAAGTGAACCTCGGCGTCCTCCCCGGCACCGGCGGCACGCAACGCCTCTCTCGGCTGGTAGGCAAGTAGAAGGCGATCGAGCTGATGGTCACCGGCAATACCTACTCTTTCGAGGAAGCGCAGGAGTGGGGGATCATCAACGACATCTTCGAGCGCGAGAACTTCATGGAGAACATCATGGAGTACGCGCGCCAGTTCACGCCGCCGAACAAGGCCGCTAAGGCCGTCGGGCACATCAAGCGCTCCGTCCAGACCGGTTGGGAGCTTCCGATGGAGTCGGCGCTGGCAGTGGAGCGCGAACTGCAGGCGATTCTCTTCAACAGCTCGGACGCGAAGGAAGGCCTGAACGCGTATGTCGAGAAGCGTCCGGCGGAATTTAAGGCGAAATAACCGTGAGTGCTGAGTGCATAGTGCTTAGTGCTGAGTTCGTTCAGCGGTTTTCCTAAGCACTAAGCACTCAGCACTAAGCACTCGATCATGACAACTGCAACCACAACGCGCATCGACCCCGGCAAGCTCCTCATCAACGGCGAGTGGCGCGATGCCGCCGGCGGGAAGATGTTTGAAACCATCAATCCCGCGACCGCCGAGCCGCTGACGACCATTGCCGACGCGTCGCCCGAGGACGTGGATTCCGCGGTTAACGCTGCGCGCCGCGCCTTCGACGACCTCGCCGGCCCATGGCGAAAGATGTCGGCCAGCGAGCGCGGCCGGATTATCTGGAAAATTTCCGAGCTGATCGAGCAGCACATCGACGAGCTTGCCGAACTCGAAACTCTGGACAACGGCAAACCAATTTTCGAATCGCGCTACGTCGATATGCCGATGGTCGCCGACGTCTTCCGCTATTTCGCGGGCTGGGCGACCAAGCTGCACGGCGAGACCGTCAACATCAACGAGAGCGCCTTCACCTTCACCCAGCGCGAGCCGGTGGGCGTGGTCGGCGCGATCGTCGCCTGGAATTTCCCGCTGCTGCTTGCTTCGTGGAAGCTGGGCCCGGCGCTGGCTTGCGGCAACACCGTTGTGCTCAAGCCTGCGGAGCAGACGCCGCTGAGCGCGCTGCGCTTCGGACAGCTCTGCATGGAAGCCGGTTTGCCCGCGGGCGTGCTCAACATCGTCACCGGCGGCCCGGGAACGGGGAAGGCGCTGGTGCAACATCCGCTCGTGGATAAGGTCGCCTTCACCGGCTCGACGATGGTCGGCAAAGAGATCATGAAGTCCGCCGCCGACACTCTCAAGCGCGTAACGCTGGAGTTAGGCGGCAAGTCGCCCAACATCGTCTTCGCTGATTCCGACCTCGACAACGCTGTAAAGGGCGCCATCAACGGCATCTTCTACGGCAAGGGCGAGGTCTGCTGCGCCGGCTCGCGGCTGTTCGTCGAGAGCAAAGTGCATGACGAGTTCATGGGCAAGCTGGTGGAGCGAACGAAGAAGCTCAAGCCCGGCGATCCGCTCGATCCCAAGACGCGCCTCGGCGCCATCGTCAGCGAGCAGCAGATGAAGACAGTCCTCGGCTACATCGACGCCGGAAAATCAGAGGGCGCGCAGGTGATGATCGGCGGCAACCGCGCCGAGGTCGGCAACGGTAAGGGCTATTTCCTCGATCCGACCGTCTTCGGCGGCGTCAAGAACGACATGCGCATCGCCCAGGAAGAAATCTTCGGCCCTGTGCTGGCTACGATTCCGTTCGACGACATCGAGCAGGTCGCCGAGCTTGCCAATCGCAACCAGTACGGGTTGGCGGCGGCGATCTGGACGCGCGACATCAAGAAGGCCCACGCGCTCTCGAAACGACTGCGCGCGGGCACAGTTTGGATCAACACGTACGGCCTGATGGACGCGGCGCTGCCGTTTGGCGGCTTCAAGCAATCCGGCTTCGGCCGCGAATTGGGCATGCACGCGATTGAGCACTACACGGAGCTGAAATCGGTTTGGTTGAGCATGTAACGAGTATTTCAGTATGTCAGTTGGTAAGTAGTGACGCCCGGAACCGTAGTACTGAAAAACTGACGTACCGCAAAGCGGAGCGACACAATGCCCGGCAAAATTCACAAGATCGGCACCTTCAGCGACTGGGTCGGACTGTTCGACGAGTGGCGCGAGAACATCGGCGTTAACCAGGACGCGATCAAGAACTTCAAGTTCGACACGCTCTTCGGCGCCATCGAGACAGACGAGATCCAGTTCGGCCATTACAAGGGCCGTCCCAAGTGGGAGACCGTCCGCCAGATTCCCACGCAGCAAATGCGCGACGCCCTGCTGAACATGATCGTGTACCAGGGCGACACCGAGTTCGCGTCGGTCGAACAGCAGCGCTGGCTCTACGAAACCGCGCCCACCGACTACGACCGCAGCGCGCTGCTGCGCGTCTGGATCGAGGAGATGCGGCACGGCTGGCAAATGTGCGCGCTGCTGGTGGACCACTTCGGATCGTCGGGTAAGGTGGAAGCGCAGAAGATGCTGGAGCGCCGTGCCTTCGAGAACAAGCGACTGCTCGGCGCCTTCAACGAAGACGTCGACAACTGGATGGACTTTTTCACCTACACCGATTTCGTCGATCGCGACGGCAAATTCCAGCTCCAGATGCTGAAGTACTCGGCCTTCGCGCCGCTCGGACGGTCGATGTCGTACATGCTGCGCGAAGAGGCTTTCCACATGGGCACCGGCAACGACGGCCTGGCGCGCGTGGTGAAGGCCGGCCGCATCCCCGCGTGGCTCATCCAGAAATATCTGAACAAGTGGATCTCCGGCAGCTACGACCTGTTCGGCACCGATCATTCTTCGTCCGCTCACTGGGCTTATGTCTGGGGAATCAAGGGCCGTTATGATGAACCCAAGAACCAGACCGACCCGGACCTCGATGACCTGAACGATTACAACCGCAATCTGTATCGCGACGAGGTTGCGGGCCTGATTGCGCGCCTCAACACGTATCTGCCCGCGGGTTCGGAGCCGCTCTTTACTCCCGACATCAAGTTCAACCGCAACATCGGCAAATGGAAGCAGATGAAATTCCATCCCAGGACTGGCGAAGCGGTGGAGGACAAAGAGTACGATCAGCAGCTCGATTCCTGGCTTCCGACGCACGACGATCACAAGATGCTGGTCGAGATCATCAAGAACGAGAAGGGCTGGATCGCCGAGAAGACCGGCGCGCGCGATCCCATGCAGTCGATCGGCGAAGTGCGAAAATCGGCGATTAACATCTGACGAAAAACTTCACCACGGATTCACACGGATTAGCACTGATATTGTCTGATCCGAATTCGTTTTGATCGGTGTGGATCCGTGGCAATCCGTGGTTAATTCTTTGGCGAGCTATCCACAAACCGAAAGCGCCGTGACCTACACGCTCAACGAGCTCATGGTCGCTGCTGCCGCGCGCGAGATCCGCGATGGCGAAGTTGTCTTCGTCGGCATGCGCCTGCCGCTGATCGCGTTCGTAGTCGCCAAGCGCACGCACGCGCCGAGTGCGGTGGGCCTGTTCGAAAACGGCGTCGTGCGCACCACGCCCGCGCGCGAGCTGATCTACACCATGGCCGATCCGCCCAACATCCTCGGCGCCACGCAGTGCCTGGAGATGTCCGGCGTCATGGGCCTGCTGCAAAGCGGGCGCGTCCAACTGGGCTTCCTCGGCGCCGCGGAAGTGGACCGCTTCGGCAACCTGAATTCCACGAGAGTCTCTGATGCCCGAAGCCCCGAGCCCGACGCCCGGTTCATCCGTCTTCCCGGCTCGGGTGGCGCCTGCGACATCGCTTGTCTCGCACAACGGTTCGTCGTTTTGCTCGAGCACTCCAAGCGCCGCCTGCCCGAGCGTGTGTCGTACATCACCAGCCCCGGCTTCGGCGAAGGGCGCGGGTGGCGCGAGCGGGTCGGCCTGCCGCGTGGCGGTCCGTCAGCCGTGATTACCAGCAAATGCGTGCTGCGTTTCGATGATGACCGCGAAGCGTACCTCTCATCGACCCATCCCGGCGTCACTGTCGACGACGTGCTGGCGAACACTGGCTGGAAACTGCGTGTCGCCGACCGCGTTGCAGACACGCCAGAACCGACAACAGCCGAGCTGTCCGCCATACGCGATTACGATAAGGAAGGATTCTGGACGTCTTAGTATTTGCTTGTCATTCCGAGCGAAGCGAGGAATCTGCTTTGAGCGCCGCCGACACATCCCGCCGCTACCGCACCCTGATGACGACAACGCAGCCGCCGCTTGCGCGCGTGATTCTCTCGCACCCGCCGCTCAATATCCTCGACTTCGAAATGATGGACGAGCTCGGCGCTTTCCTCGACGAAGCCGAAGCGCGCGCTGACATCTCCGCCATCATCTTTGCCGGCTCCGACCGCGCCTTTTCCGCGGGCGTGGACGTGAAGATCCACACTCCCGACAAGATTGCGCAGATGCTGGAGAAATTTCACGGCGTGATTCGCCGCCTGGCAACAACAAAGAAAGTGACCATCGCTGCCGTGCGCGGATTCTGCCTGGGCGGTGGCGCGGAGCTCGCCGCTATCTGCGATATGGTTTACACCACCGACAGCGCCACCTGGGGCTTCCCGGAAATTTCACTCGCAGCGTTTCCGCCGGTCGCGGCCGTGATCCTGCCGGCGATTGTTGGTCAGAAGCGCGCAGCAGAACTGGTCCTGACCGGCCGCCAGATTACTGGCGAGGACGCCATGCGGATGGGGTTGGCCAATGAAGCCGTCGCGGAAGATGAACTCGCGGACCTGATCGAAGAAACCGCCGAGCGCATTGGCAAGCTCAGTCCCTCGGCGCTCGCCGTCTGCAAGAAAGCTTTTTACGCCTGGGATGCGATTCACTTTGACAAGGGCCTCGCCCGGGCCGAGCAGATTTACCAGAACGAGCTGATGAAGCTGGAAGACGCGAAGGAAGGCATCGCTGCGTTCATGGAAAAGAGAACGCCCGTATGGAAGGGCAAGTAGTTCCACGACATAATGAGCAACAACAAACGAGAACTCGCTCTGGATACCGATAAGCCAACATTCGTAGTAATGATTGTTGCGGCCGTTATCGTTGTCCTCTCGTTGTCGCGTGATGTCTATCGATGGTCGCGGGGGACGTGGCTCACCCCTTTACAGCGTCCCTCCGGCTTGTTCGGCTGGTTTCCATTCTTCATGGGTGCTTTAACCATGGTCTGGTTTGTGGCGGCATTTCGCGATCGTTCGCTGCGGCTCCTACGTGCAGGATGTGCGTTTCTGCTAATCAGTTACGTTATTGAAGGGATACTGTTCCTAGCTCCTCCGCCGGTACTCTCAACGACGCTCTCTTATATTCGTCCCGTATTTGGGGTCGCGGCACTCATGTCGATACTGGTATGGCTCGTCTCCTGGATCAGGGGAGTGGCGGTTAATGTCTAAGCTCCTCTCCATGCGTGATGCGGTCGCCCAGTTCGTTCCCTCCGGCGCGTCCGTCTGCCTGGGCTGCCAGCTCGAGCAGATGATCCCGTTCGCCGCCGGACACGAGATCATCCGCCAGAAAAAACGTGGCCTCACGCTCATTGGCCCGATTTCCGACATCCTCTTCGACCAGATGATCGGCGCCGGCTGCGTTGAGCGCGTCATCGCCGCCTGGGTGGGGAACGTCATGATGGGCTCCGCCTACAACTTCCGCCGCGCCGTCGAACAGCAGGGACTCCAGGTCACCGACATGACCAACTTCACCTTGTCACTCGCGTTACAGGCAGCGGCGCAAGGTGTTCCGTTCCTGCCCACCCGTTCGGTGCTGGGCAGCGACATCGCCCGCGACAACGAAATGTTTGCCGAAATTCAATCGCCGTTTAACGACGCCGACAAGCTGCACGCCGTCAAGGCCCTCGCCCCCGACGTGACGATCGTCCACGTGCAGCGCGCCGATCGCGACGGCAACTCGCATTGCTGGGCCAATCTCGGCGTCATGGTAGAAGCAGTCCGCGCCGCGCGTAACGTTATCGTTACCGCCGACGAGATTGTCGATCCGGAGACCATTGCCAGCGACCCGAACCGCACCGTTATTCCCGGGTTCCTGGTGAGCGCCGTCGTGGAGGCGCCGCTTGGGGCGCATCCCTCACCGATGCAGGGATGCTACAACCGCGACGACCGCTTTTTCGAGGATTATCACGCGCAGACCAAGACGCACGAAGACTTCGCAAGCTGGGCCGAGCATTGGATCTTCGACGTGCGAGATCGCCAGGAATACGCGGCGCGATTGGGTGAAGAGCGCGTGCAATCGCTTAAGGTAAAGCAGCACGCCTACGCCGCCGCCGCAGACTTTGGTTATTAGATTATGAACGAACCACAGAGACACAGAGGCACAGAGGTTTCGAATTCCTCTTCTCTGTGCCTCTGTGTCTCTGTGGTAATCGGAAATATATGGAATTTGAAATCACACCCAACGAACTGAAGCAGAAACTCAATTCCGGCGAAGCGCCCGTCATCATCGACGTCCGCGACGCGGTCGAACTCCAGATCGCGAGCCTGAAGGGCGCCGACGTGAAACACATGCCGATGGGCGACGTGCCTGCGCGCGCGCACCAGGAACTTGATCCCGACGAGCACATCGTCGTTGTCTGTCATCACGGCGTGCGCTCGGCGAATGTGACGATGTGGCTGCGCGGCCAGGGTTTTGATCGCGCGCAGTCGCTGCGCGGCGGAATCGATCTCTGGTCGAAAACCGTCGACCCGAGCGTGCCAACGTATTAGGAGGTTCTTGGTTGTTGGTTCTTCGTTGTTGGTAAGAATGTCCGTTCATTCGGTTACCAATAACAAACAACCAACAACCAACAACGAACGGATGAAAAAACAGCTTCTCGAACTCAAGATTAACGGCCGCGCGCACGAGCTCGCCGTCGAACCCAACAAGCTCCTGCTCGACGTCCTGCGTCAGGACCTCGGGCTCACCGGGTCCAAACGCGGTTGCGACGATTCCTCCTGCGGCGCCTGCACCGTGCAGATCGACGGCACGCCCATGCTCGCCTGCACCATGCTGGCCGTCTCGTGCGAGGGACGCGAGATCACCACCGTCGAGGGCATCGCCGAGCACGGTGCGCTTGCGGCCATTCAGAAAGCTTATGGCGACTGGGGCGGCGCCCAGTGCGGCTACTGCACGCCCGGTTTCATGATGACCGTCGATGCGCTGCTGGCCGAGAATTCCAATCCATCGGAAGACGATATACGCAAGGCACTCAGCAGCAACCTCTGCCGCTGTACCGGATACATCCAGATGTACCAGGCGATCAAGGCGGCGCTCGACGCCGAGCGCAAAGGGCGTCACGCGGCGGTGAGCCAATGACCTATGTCGTGGTGACC
>JBOGLI010000203.1:0-2186 GCA_050746165.1 Terriglobales bacterium
TGCAGGAGGCGGTCAAGTTCATTCACAACGTGAAGACGCTCAGCGGCGAGGGATTCGTTTTCGAAGGGTTGAATCATACGTCGTACCGGGTCTCGTACACCGAGAATCCCGACTGCATGAGCCATCACACTCATGAAGATGTGGTACGACTCAGCGAGAAATCGAGCGACCTGACATTGCATGATTTGTGGCGGCGCGCAGCGGCGGAGCTCGGCGGCGAGGTTGTGGTGGAATTCAGCCGCGAAGTCTTGCATAGCCTGCGATGCGAGCGGTGCGGAGTAAGTGAAGAGCTGTTCGCGCCCGTGGGGACAGTGCCTTACGAACGCGGCCGATGCGCGACGTGCGGGGAAATGCGCGCGGTGCAGGCGATCCACAACTACAGCGGCGTAGAGGCATATGGCGTTCGCAAGTTGAATGAGCTGGGGCTGCCGGAGTTCGATTTATTCGTGGCGCGAAATGAGAGTCGTGAACGGGCCTACCTGCCGTGTGGGGACGCCGTCGCGGTCCTGGGCAATCTGGCGACGGCTAAAGAGGGGGCGTGATGAAGAAAGGCACGAAAGCCGTGGCCACCGTGCGGGTACTGATGGAAGCGGAGGTGGCGCGCCAGGTCCGGCAGCATGGGCGATCGTCGATGAAGGCCGAGGTCTGCGGGATTCTGATCGGGCGCGAGGAAGGACACGTGACCATCGTGGACGCGTGCATCGCCGGGACAAATGCGGCCCAGGGCGGCGCCCACGTGACGTTCACGCAGGACACCTGGCAGCACATCTACGAGGTGAAGGACAAGAAGTATCCGGACGCGAGGATCGTAGGCTGGTACCACTCGCATCCCGGCTTTGGCGTATTTCTATCGGACCACGACCTGTTCATCCACAAGAACTTCTTCTCCAGTCCGCAACAGATCGCGTGGGTGTACGACCCGCACACGGACGAGGAGGGCTGCTTCGGGTGGTTGGGTGAGCGAGTCGAAAAGATCGACGACGTTTCCTTTCGCTACCTGGAAGCCTGCGGCGATTCGGGCGCCGCTCGCGAGGACGATGGCGACGACGAAACGATAAAGGTAGTGGCCCGGAATTCGCGGCGGGAGGAGGAAGGATTCTGGATGCCGCTCTTGCGGGAAGCCGCACTGGCGGCGGCATTCCTGGTGATCGGCGGGTTCGGAGCGTTCTACTACATCACCAGCAGGGCGGTCCTGCTGCCACGCGACGCGTCGGGACTGGTGCTGGTCGACCAGGGGCAGATGACGGTGGTGCCGCCGGAGATCGCGAACCAGATTCTCGGGATCTTAAAGGCGCAGATGGATGCTGCCATGAAATCGGGACAACTGCCGCCCGGAGCTTCGCCGGCGCTGCAACCCGGTGGCGGCCAGTCGAGTGGGCAACAAGGCGGAACAGATGTCAGAAAAAAATGAAGGCGTGATTCGGGTAACGGTCGACGACATCGCCGCAGTCAACTTGAACGCTGGAACGGCGACAGCAGCTGCGCACGCGACAGGGGCGCCGGGCGCGCGCTCGTACGGGAACATCAACACGGCCGTCGCCGATACCGGGCCTGCGCGTCCCGAGGAGCGGCCCAGTTTTCTGCTCCAGGGATGGTTCTACCTCGGCGCCGCCGGGCTAGTGGGAGCGGTGGCCGGGTGGGGTATCTGCGAGCCACACTTCCTCGACGAGGGCGGGAATTTGTGGGGAAATATCTGGCTGTTACCGATGGTCACGACGCTGATGCTGACCTGCTTCGCGCTATCGGAGAGCCTGGTAGAGCGATCGTGGAAAAAGGCGCTCACACGACTGGCGATGGTTGTCCCTCTAGGGGTCGTGTTCGGATTCGTCTTCAGCGGCGTAGCGAACATGATCTATGGAATCGGGCTCCGCACGATGTTTGCGATGGGCGTGCGGACCTTCCGAAATCCGGGATGGTGGATCGCTCGCGCTCTCGCGTGGGCGTCGTTTGGCGTGGCGGCCGGGCTCACCTACGGGCTCGTTGGCAAGTCGTCGAAGAAAGCGAAGTACGGGGTGATCGGCGGCGCGATTGGAGCCTTCATCGGGGGCCTTGCGTTTGATCCCATTGCGCTCCTGTTCCACGGCGGAGCGCAAAGCCGGGCGTTTGGACTGGGCGTGCTCGGACTGGCCGCGGGCGCTGCGATGGGTTTTGTGGAAAGCGCGCTGAAGGACCGGTGGCTGTACGTC
>JBOGLI010000204.1:0-4917 GCA_050746165.1 Terriglobales bacterium
ATTAAATGCGGACCAAAATCCAACAATAAACTGAGCCTTCGCCCGACTCAATGCAATAGGTGATTTCCCCCAAGTGCTGACGGAACAGGTTCTTGTCTTGCTGCAAACGGCGGAGCAACTGCGTGGGGAATGGTCGAACGGGTTCGTCATTACGTTGTTGTCTGGAAGCAAGTGATGACGCCAAGAGGATTCATCTCCGGCACGCGTTCACTCCGAACGTCATTCTTTGCGGCGCTCACATTTACGGAAGTCAATGTGGCGAACATACTTTATTTTCGGCGCATCCTCCCCGAACATTTCAATGTCGTCCAGAACCTCGTCGTGCCCATTATCGGGGTTATCTTCAATCTCTTTTTGATTTATGCAGCCTTCTTTGCGGCCTTATGGCCCGCGCCATTCCGCACTGGACGGAGTATAGTTTTCGCGTGCCTCATATTATTTGCCTTGCTGCTGTTGGTAGTTGCCGGGGTGCGGTTGTTCGCGCGCAGTGCGCTGGCAGGAGCCAGCCAGTTCGGTGTCGAGCCGCCCTAGATTGATGCACTAATACGGGGCCCTTCTTCAATTCCACCCCTGGTGCGGCAGCCGTCGCAGCACTCGTGTTATGAATCGGTCAGGTCCTCCTGACGTCGGTTATCCTTTGCTCGTGCCAACCATGGAACCTCGCTTCAAAGTGTTCGCCGCGCGTCGGAGCCGTACCGCGGCGATGCCGTTCATCATGGTGACGGCGCTGATCGACATGATTTCGATAGGCCTCATCATCCCTGTGTTGCCGGCGCTGGTGGGGAGCCTTACGAGCAGCAAAGCTGATCAGGCACTGTGGTATGGGGTCGTAACCTTTGCGTTCAGCTTTGCCAACTTCTTCGGATCGCCGGTTTTGGGCCGCCTTTCCGATAGCTATGGCCGCCGACCCGTACTGCTGCTCGGATTCTCCGGACTGATGTTCAGCTTTTTTACAACGGCCATGGCGACGTCCGTCGGCATGCTGATTGCGATCAGGCTGGTGGCCGGCGCGATGCAATCGAATCTCGCCGTGGCCAGTGCGTATGTGGCCGACATCAGCCCGCCTGAACAGCGGGCCCGGCGCTTCGGCATGATGGGTGCCATGTTCGGCGTCGGATTCATTCTGGGGCCCGTGATCGGTGGACTGTTGGGCTCATTGGATCTGCGTCTGCCGTTCTATGCGGCGGGCTGTCTGGCACTGCTCAATTTGTCGTATGGTTACTTCGTCCTGCCGGAATCGCTGCCGGCCGACCGCAGACGGGCGTTTGCCTGGCGTGCGGCCAATCCAATTGCCGCGATGCGCGGACTGACCCAGTTGAAGGGCGTGGCGCCGTTGGCAGTGGTCGTAGCCTGCACGGGGTTGGCGCAATTCGTCCTCTATACCTGCTGGGTCCTCTACACCACCTTCAAGTTCGGTTGGGGACCCCGCGACAACGGTTGGTCGCTGGCGGCCGTGGGTGTGGTCTCGGCGGTCGTTCAGGGTCTGCTGCTGGGCCGGATTCTGCGGCTCGTCAGTGTGCGGCGGCTGGCGGTATTGGGGTTGACCTCCTCGACGTGTGCCTATGCCCTCTGGGGTGCCGCGACGCATGCCTGGATGATGTACGCCATCATCTTCATCAACCTGCTGGGCGCAACCGTGTCATCGGCCATCCAGAGCATCATTTCAGGCGCCGCGGACGCGCAGAACCAGGGTTCGACGCTCGGGGCGGTTGGCGGTCTGAACAGCCTCATGGCCGTGCTCGCGCCAGCCATCGGCGCGCCACTGCTGACGCTGGTGTCGCATCTTCCGAGAGGCGATTGGCGCATCGGTGCGCCGTTCTACTTCTGCGCGCTGCTGCAGGCGACGGCGCTGTTCCTGACGGTGACGCACTTCCGCAACGAGCGACGCGGGCGCCTTCTCATGCAAACCGGCGCTTAGCACTGCCGCAGTGAACCGCAGTCTGATGCGCGGGGACGATGTTCAGCAACGCGGAATGTTTCATAAGCGTTTCTGTCAGCCCGCTTCTCAACAGCCTGCTAGGTGATTGCAGCAATGTGGTACTGGATCGGCGTCTCCCTTGTCATCGGGTGGATCATCAATGTTGTGTCAGTTCATGTGCTTGGTCATAAGCTCCGTCGAACCATCACTTTGGACGTCGTGCAAGGCACCCTTACCGGCGTCGGATTGGCATTTTTGACGTTACTGCTAATTCTCCCGAACGTGTATGTGACGAAGGTCGACGGCTGGACAACCGTGTTCGGCTGTGGTGAGCCCGGCAAAGGGGTTCTTTTGCGCGCGGCGTGCAGCGTCATATTTCCTGGTCCAATAAACGTACCGCAAGAGGCGATGTACTGGACGACGAAAGTAGACGGCACGGGCCAAAAGCTCTCCGGCGCACACGACTACACGCTGCAATTCCCGCCGGGCGGTTTTCCTCCAAACAGCGCGTTTTGGTCTATTACCATGGGCGACGCGAAAAATCATTTCGTGCCGAATCCCCTTAACCGCTACGACCTCAGCAACCGCTCCCGCCTCGTCCGGGAGAGCAACGGTTCCGTCGACATTTACATTGAACACACTGCTGCGGCAGGTCATGAATCGAACTGGCTGCCCGCGCCGTCAGGCAGATTTATTCTCTGGCTGCGGGTGTACTTGCCAGGCACATCCGTTCTGGACGGAGAGTACAAGGTGCCGCCGATCGTCCAAGTGCAATGATGTCGCCCATGAAACACAAGCATCTCGTTACATTCGGCTCCGTAATGGTTGTGGCATGGGTTCTCGGCACGTCCCTCCTCGTCTACTTTTGGCCGCGCCTCGTGAACAACGTCTACAAACGAGCGATCCTTGATCGAGGATTCGGTGATGGCCCTGTTCCCATCAATACGCTCTATACGGAGCCACAGGCGCTCTTTGCGGAGCCTCTTCGCACATCGCTACCGCCGGGAAGTTCCAGTTTGATGACTGTCGGCGTGAACCATGACACGCTCCTTACGGTCGGCTGGCTGGACCTCAGCAAGGGACCGGAGGTTTTGCAGGTGCCAAATTTCTCGGGGCGCTATTACAGTGTGCAGTTCACTGACCCGTTTGACGTGGGATTCGCTTATGTCGGCACGCGCACCAGCGGCACGCAAGCGGGCGACTACCTTGTCACAGGGCCGGGTTGGCAAGGATCAGTGCCGCACGGAATGAAGCAGATATCCTCGCCGAGCAATTCGGTACTCGTGCTCGGGCGAACACTCGTCTACGACGACAGTGACCTCCCGACCGCCTATCGCCTTGCAAAGCAAATACAGCTCGTGCCGCTGAGCCGACGGCGATGAAGGAGCTGCCTCCGACGGGCTGCTCCGAAGCGGACGATTGCGACTTCCGCTTTGGTCACCTTTCGGACGTGCATCCGGTGCTTGGCAGTCAAATGAGTGCCCCGTTGCAGCGCGAAAAACTACCGGATATCGAGCCACCGCCACAGATGACGGATTACTTGGCGCGTCTCCGAATTTGAAGTGAGGCCCCAATGGCCAGTAGTAGCATCGAGCCAAAAAAGAGCGCCTGCGCAGCAAAGTACTCGCGAAAAGTCAAATAAACGATCCATCCATGCTGGTTAAACTGGTAAATGCTTCCCACCTCGGGGTGCATTCCTCTCCTCGGGTTTTCGCAGCACCGTCAGGCCGATGAGGTTCCGGATCGCCTGCGTAGGGTGCCGCGGCCCGTGACGCCGCTGCGAGCCGTAACGCCCCTCGGCTCGCCTTCACCCCGTTCGTTCGGAACGAAAATGTCCTCGATGTGCCGGTCGAATAGCCGCGCGATCTTGAATGCGAGCGGCAGACTCGGGTCGTACTTGCCCGTCTCGAGTGCATTCACTGTCTGTCTCGACACGTCCAAGCGGCTTGCAAGATCCGCTTGAGACCACTCGCGCTCGGCGCGCAACGTGCGCAAATGATTCTTCATCGATAGCGCTTGCTCGCGCGGACCCTTCCGACCCCGTAGCTCAACAACATGACGGCGACCATGATGGCGACGGGCATTGAAGGATAGAGCCGCGGCAGCCCGGCGCCCGCGAGGGCGATATAGCTGATGCCGAGCACAGTGCCCGTCGAGAAGCCCAGAGCGACCCCCTCCATCTCGATCTTGCGGACGAGCTCGTCAGCCTCGCGTACAAAACGCAAGTAGGCCAACAGAGTGGGGACCAACAGTGCGATCGGCACCGCGGCTATGGCCCATTTCAGCGCCGCGCCGCCTCCGAGCCCCACCTTGAGCACGAACGCCGATGTCACCCAACTCGCCGACATGATGATCGTCCAGCGAAGGTGCGCGGCTCTATTGCGTCGGTCTCGTTCCGTTCCCATGCAACGTGTCAGCAATCTGCCGTTGTCGGCGTCCGTCTCGGCAATCTGGTGGTTGCGCATCGAATGACCTCCACTTCATTCCCTGGGCTTTCGAACAGCGCCGTAAAGGAACCTTTACATTCGTGATCGTAGCCCCCGCTATGCCGCATGTCAAGCATGCTTGACTACGAGGATTTGCCTTCGACTGCCGCGGCGGCTGCTCTGGCGACCGGTGAGTTTCTCTCTGCTCGGCTCGCGTCTCGTCGCTGAGTGAATGGATGGTCCCGACGCTGCTTCAAATCGCTAGTCCGGATGCAGACCTCACGGTCCCCACATCACCGTCGCGGTCGCTGTGATTGGGCCCGGAACTGCTGCTCGAACAACTGCGTCGCGTCATACACATATTGGTTCACGTTTCCATAAGGCACGCCCTTGGTGAGCAGTTGAATTGCACTCCGCCTAGCAACGATATACGCAATCATGAGGACATCGCCCGCTCGCTTTTTTGGCCCCCAGTCATTGCATGGTCGCGTTTGTTCCAACCAGGCCATCACGGC
Organism: Terriglobales bacterium; assembly: GCA_050746165.1. GTDB lineage: Bacteria > Acidobacteriota > Terriglobia > Terriglobales > Acidobacteriaceae > DAISJI01. The sequence goes on from JBOGLI010000204.1 coordinate 4,860, forward strand.
CTCACTCTCGGCGGGCGTCGCTCTGTCGCGATCCCGGAGTTGCGCCGGTGTAGGAGGC
>JBOGLI010000205.1:0-1978 GCA_050746165.1 Terriglobales bacterium
CTCTTCCTGTTTCGAGGTGGCCTGCGAGCTGGCGCTGGAAGCTGGCATCGGAACTTACCTTCACGATGAGGTTGTACCAGCCAAAGGATCTGATCAGCTCGCTGAAGTAAGTGAACGTGTCATGCGCCTTGAGCACATGCGTCGCCGTTTTGCCCGAGTAACCATCGGTGATCGTGATTTTCTCGGCGGTCGTACTGTGGTTTTCGATTTCGAGAGCAATCGCCTCGAAAATCGCATCGTATAGGGTTTTCACCGTGAGGTTGGCGCGTCCAGCCGTGAGGCCGCCGGCAAACGTGCGCAAGAAGCCGTTGGGACCGGAGACGGCCAAATCGTAAGAAGTATTCCCGCCGGCCCCGAACGTGTCGGACGTTTCATCGTGCGCGCCGACGGTGTATGTCCATGGTCCGGTGACGCCGTCGCCGGAGCGCACCTGGAAGGCCGCAGCGGCTTTGCCTGAATTGTGGAAGTGGAGTTCCACGGTCCCTTGCGAGATACGCGCCTTGCCGTGGACGTGCAGTTCGTAGGGCAGCGCGCGAGCCGGACGCACGCCCGGTTCCTGCTGGGGCAGCGCCTGGTTGGTTGGCACAGCGGGGACGTAATCCGGATGGCGGAGATCATCGGGCGGCTCGTAGGCAATGGTGCTTGGCAGCGGAACCGTCGCGTCGTTCGGGTTTGCGAAATTAAACGTCGAAGTGAGATCGCCGGCAACGGCGCGGCGCCACGGAGTAATGTTGGATTCCGTGATGCCGGAGTACTGCTTGCCGAACCGGGCCTCAATAAATCGGATCAACGAGGTATGGTCAAAAACTTGCGAATTGACCCACCCGCCCTTGCTCCACGGCGAGATCACGACCATCGGGACGCGCACGCCAAGTCCGTAAGGTCCCGCAGGGTACTCGGAATCACCGCCAAACAACTCATTGGTGGTCTCGATCGTCGAAACGCCTTCCGCGCGCGATTGCGGAGGAGTGGCCGGAACGATATGGTCGAAGAAGCCGTCGTTCTCGTCGAACATAAAGAAGAAGACGGTCTTGCTCCAAACCTCGGGGTTGGCAGTCAGCGCGTCGAGGATCTGCGAGACGTACCACGCGCCATAGTTCGCGGGCCAGTTGGGATGTTCCGTATACGCTTCCGGAGCGACGACCCAGGAAACTTGCGGCAGTTTGTTGGCGAGCACATCCGCGCGGAAAATGTCTAAAAGCGTTCCGCTGTTCAGGATGTTCGTTCCGGTCCGTGCATATTGTGCAAGCGGGCTGCTGTCGGGCGCATTCTGATATTGGTGGAAGTAGAGCAGCGAGTTGTCTCCGTAGTTGCCGATATAGGCGTCGTCGGTCCAACCCCAATAGTCGGGCCCGTCGAGGCCGTCGCCGACATCCTGATAAATCTTCCACGAGACGCCTGCCTTCTGGAGCAGCTCGGGATAAGTCGACCAACCGTAGCCCGCCTCGGCGTTGTCGATCACCGGGCCGCCGCCACTTCCGTCATTGCCTACCCAGCCCGTCCACATGTGATAGCGGTTCGGGTCGGTGGGCCCGAGAAGAGAGCAGTGATACGCGTCGCAGACAGTGAAGGCATCGGCGAGCGCGTAATGAAATGGAATATCGCTGCGCGTGAGGTGAGCCATAGTGGTTGTGCCTTTGTTCGGCACCCACTGGTCGTATTTACCGTCGTTCCAAGCCTTGTGCGTGCTCGTCCAGTCGTGCGCCAGATCTTGCAGGAATTGGAGGCCAAGGTTCGGCGCGCCAGGATGGAAGGGCAGGACGTATCCGTCGGGGTTGCTCGCGTATGGCTGATGCCAGACGCTCTTGCCCGAGGGCAAGGTGACTGCCCGTGGGTCGCCGAAGCCGCGCACGCCGCGCAGCGTGCCAAAGTAATGGTCAAACGATCGGTTCTCCTGCATCATGACGACGACGTGCTCGACGTCCTCAATGGTTCCCTTACGGTGATGCGCCGGAATCGAGAGTGCGCGGGCGATGCT
>JBOGLI010000206.1:0-3753 GCA_050746165.1 Terriglobales bacterium
ATGGTGACCAAGGACCTGGCGCGGCGCATCGTCGATTCCGGCGTGAAACGCGTTTCCATCAGCCTCGACGGCGCCGACGCGACCACGCATGACACCTTCCGCGGCATCCCCGGCGCCTTCGATGCGGCCGTTTATGGTTTGCGGAATCTGAAGGAACTCGGGATGTCGGTGCAGATCAATATGACGATCGCGCGCCACAACGCGCGGCAGCTCCCGCGCGTGCTCGACCTGGCCCGCGGCCTGGGCGCCGACGCGCTGCACACGTTCCTGCTGGTTCCCGTCGGGTGCGGAGTGAATATCGCGAACGAGCAGATGGTCGCGCCCGAGGAATACGAGCAGATGTTGAACTGGTTCTATGACCAGTCTCTCGAGGGCGGGATCGAACTGAAGGCGACCTGCGCGCCGCATTATTTCCGGGTAGCGCGCCAGCGCCGTGCCGCCGACCGGCGCGCGGCCGACGCCAACGGTGGGAACGGAAAACCAGCCGGTGCCGCCTCCCCCGACGCCATCGGACCGCATGACGCGCTCATGCCCGGCGCTACCGGCATCGCCATTCATCCCCATGGCGCGAAGAACGCCGCGCACGCCGGTGTTCCCTCCGGCCATCCCGACGGCATGAACGCCATGACCAAGGGCTGCCTGGCGGGAAGCGGCGTCTGCTTCATCTCGCACGAGGGCGAGGTCTTCCCTTGCGGTTACCTCCCCGCGATCGCCGGTGACCTGCGCAAGCAGACGTTCGCCGATATCTGGGAGAACTCGGTGGTGTTCAACGAACTGCGCGACACCGACAACCTGAAAGGCAAGTGCGGGTGCTGCGAGTTCCGCAACATCTGCATGGGATGCCGCGCCCGCGCCTTCGCCGCCACGGGCGATTATCTCGACGAAGAGCCGTTCTGCATTTATCAGCCGAAAAGCGAAGCGCTGAAACACCGCAAGCCGCAACCGGTTTCCTAGTGGTTCCATTCATGTAAGGGGCGCCAGATTGCGGGCGCCCCATTCATTTGCAACGTGTTTCGTGTTTCGTGTTCGGTGTTTCGTGTTTCGTGTTTGGTATTCCGTCTCTCGTGTCTCGTGTTTTGTCTGGTATTTCGAAAATGACCGATGCACCGCCTGAGTGCAGGTCGCGAGACACGGAACATGGTTTTTCGCGGACTTTAGTCACAGGCAGATTGTGTTGGCGCAGATAGGATTTCAGCAGGAGACAAGAACATGGCCACGGCAGTCCAGAACAATCCGTCGAGCGCGCGCCTTCGCGCCATGGTGGTTCCACGCGAGCATGGAGCCTGGGGCATGTTGTTTGTGCCGCTCGTGACCGGTGCGGCAGCCGGCATTCATAGCGTCGGCGCTAGCGGTATGGTGGCACTGTTCGCGGTTGTGGCCCTGAGCCTGTTCTGGTTGCGTACGCCGGTGGAGAGCCTGTTCGGCGCGGGTCCCATGCGCGCGCAGACGACGACGGAAACGCAGGCCGTGTTCACCGCGATGAGCATTCTCGGCTCGCTGGCGGCAATCTCGCTCAGCGCGTTGTTCCTGCTAGGCGCCCGCAGCGGACTCTTGATCATAGGGGCAGCATCGGCCGTTGCATTCGTCGCCCAGGCCGGGTTGAAGAAGTTCGGGCGGCGCTACTACATGGCGGCACAGCTGATCGGCTCGATCGGACTGACCTCCACCGCGGCAGCCGCGTATTACGTCGCCACCGGAAGGCTGGACTCCACCGCTGTCGCGCTTTGGGGCGCCAACTGGCTCTTTGCTGGCAACCAGATTCACTACGTCCAACTGCGCATTCACGCCGCCAAACTTGGACATACACGTGAGAAGCTCCAGCACGGTGCGACCTTCGCAATTGGTCAGTTCGCGATGGCCGCGGCAATCATCTTCGCTTGGCGCGCTCACTATCTGCCTGTCCTCGCCGCGCTCGCCTTTGTGCCGGTCATCGTGCGCGGATTTCAATGGTTTATTGCGGGACCGCAGCCGCTGGCGGTGAAGCGCCTCGGCTGGACGGAGATGGCGCACGCAGTTGGATTCGGGGTTCTGCTGATCGCCGGATTCCTGCTGTCGGCGTCGTAAAATTGCCGGATGCCGACAACTAGCAACGCCGCCGAGGTCCTGCGACGCGTTCCCATCTTTGCCGAGCTGACCGAAACCGAGATCAAGTTCCTTTCCGAACGCGCCGTTCCCCGCCGCTACCAGGCGGGCGAACTTTTGTTTAATGAGGGGGATGCGTGCGCCGGACTGTTCGTGATTGAGAGCGGCAACGTGCGGCTGTTCAAGTGTTCCGCCGCCGGGCGCGAACAGGTGCTGGCCATCGACGGCCCCGGCAGCTCGATCGCCGAACTGCCCGTCTTCGACGGCGGCAATTACCCTGCCTCCGCCGCCGCGGTGAACGATGTCTCGGCATTGTTCGTCAGCCGCCAGGACTTCCACTCCATGTGCCTGGTCCATCCGCAGGTAGCGCTTAAAGTCTTGCGCATTGTCGGCAAGCGCCTGCGGAGCCTGGTCGACATCATCGAAGAGCTTTCGTTCACGACCGTCCGCTCCCGCCTGATTTCGCTGCTGTTGAAAATCGCCAAGCAACAGGGGAAGACTTCCGACGCAGCGACGATCACGCTGCCCGCCTCCAACCAGGAACTCGCGGCACAGATCGGGACGGTCCGCGAGCTGGTATCGCGCAACATGAGCCGGCTGCAGGCGGAAGGGCTCATTAAAATCGATGGCCGCGAAGTCACGATTCCCGACATCGCCGCGTTGCGCGAACAACTTGAAGAGGCGTGAGTCTTGAGGCGTGAGGCTTGAGGGTAGACAATCCAAGTACCTTCGTGTCCCGCCATCATGCCTCAAGCCTGAGGCCTCAACCCTCAGGCCGCACGACTCGCGACTCATGCCTCGTGTGACTTAAGTCATCGTCCTCCCTGCTTGTCGCCGATAGAGTGTCTTCAAGACAAGGGAGGAAACATGCTGGATACCGCCAAGACCGTTCGTGAAATTGCCGTCGAGATGCCGCAGGCGACGCGCGTCTTTGAAAAACTCGGGATCGATTACTGCTGCGGGGGCTTGAAGAGCCTGGACGAGGCCTGTGCCGCCGCCAACTTGCGTGTCGGCGAGGTGCTGCAGTCGCTAGAGGCCGCCGACAAGGCCGCGCCCGAGCAGGATTGGAAGAGCGGCGAACTGGGCGAATTGATCGCGCACATCGTGCGGAAGCACCACGCCTACGTCAAATCGGAAGTGCCGCGGCTGGAAGCATTGATTGCCAAAGTCTGTGGCGTGCACGGCAAGAATCATCCCGAGCTGCTCGAAGTGCAGAACGTCTTCCGCGCGCTCGGTGGCGAGCTCTCGATGCACCTGATGAAAGAAGAGAACATCCTGTTTCCGTATGTCGTCAGGATGGAAGAAGCGGTTCGCTTAGGCCAGCCGTCGATTCGGCCACCCTTTGGCTCGGTCGAAAATCCGATTCACATGATGCTGATGGAGCACGATTCGGCGGGCGATGCCCTGCGCGAGTTGCGCCGGCTCACCAACGATTACGCCGCACCCGCCGACGCGTGCATCAGCTATCAGACGCTCTATCGGGCATTGCTGGAGTTCGAGGCCGACCTGCACCAGCACATCCACCTGGAGAACAACATCCTGTTCCCGCGCGCGATCGCGATGGAGGGCGGGAAATAATCTCTGCACGTCTGTTGGCCCATCCATGAACTTGAAGTCACATTCTGTGACTTCAAGTTTTTCATTTGAGGTCGCAATTTGCGACCTCAAACC
>JBOGLI010000207.1:0-2240 GCA_050746165.1 Terriglobales bacterium
AGCGGTACCGGCGGAGGATCCTCTCGATCCTTGCGCGGTGTTCCACGGATTGCGAGTCGTGCCGCCGAACCAGACATCGCCCTGCGCCAGCGCACCAAGCGTGAGCTTCGCCACGAGCACCGCGCCGGCTTTGTCCAGGCGCTGAACGACCGTGGCGTCCTCGTCGATCGTCTGGTTTTCGAATCCGCCCGCGCCCCATGTGGTCTTGTAGCCCTTCGCGGCCAGCAGGTCTTTCGCGCCCCAGGGAAGACCGTGCAGCGGCCCGCGATAACGTCCGGCAGCAATATCGTGATCGGCTTCCGTCGCCTGGGCCATGGCGCGATCTTCGGTCAGGGTGATGACGAAGTGCAGCGCGGGATCGTACTTCTTTAGGCGCGCGAGGTACATCTCGGTGAGCGCGGTCGAGGAGACTTTTTTCGTGCGTACCAGTTCGCCCAATTGGCGCACCGTATAGAACGCGACGTCCTCGATGTTCTTCGGCGTGGCGGGCGCGGCGACGCGGCTAAGCTTCATCGGCGCCTTCGGGTGCGCGTAGCTCATGCCGGGCAGCACCGGGTCGAAGACCAGGGCAGGGAAGACGCTGTTATCGAGATGCAGATTGTGGATGGCCTCGTACGCCTTCAGCCGGTTCTGCAGGTCCTCGGTCATCATCTCGATCTGCTTGTCGTCGAACTCAAGTCCGGCGACCTCGGCGGCATCGGAGATCATCGCGGGCGTGATCTTTTTCTGCTCGTCGACCATGGCGTAGAGCACGGACGGAAACACGACGGAAGCGACGCCCAGGCGAGCGGCGGCCTCGACAAAGCTGCGGCGATCGAGAAAATTGGCAGACATGAGGCACGGATTATACAAAACCATTTTGACTTTGGATTTTTGAATGAAAAAACATCAGCGCAGAGATCGCTGAGACAGGCAGAGGAACGCAGAGGAACAAAAGGTGCTTCGACTCGGGCTAACGTCCTCGCTCAGCATGACAAACTTTCAACTTTCGATTCACTCCTCCCGCAAGGCGGCCATGGGATCGATGCGGATCGCCCGGCGCGTGGGGACAATGGACGCGGCCACCGCAACGACAAGCAAAACCGAAACGGCAGCCGCGATCGTCGCTATATCGTTGGCCGATACTCCGAACAGCACGCTGCGTACCAGGCGCGCGGAAGTGATGGTAAGTACGAGTCCCGCGCTCACGCCAATCGCGAGCATCACAGCGGTGTCGCGTAAAATCAGACGAACGATGTTGCCGCGCGTCGCCCCCAGCGCCAGGCGGACCCCGATCTCGCCCGTCCGTTGCGAAACGCTATACGCCAGGACCCCGTACAACCCGATTGCGGACAAGACGAGCGCCAGCACGGCAAAGAACGCGGACAGCGTGGCAATAATGCGTTGCTGGGCGAGGTTATCGTCGAGCAGTTGACGCATGCTCATGATTTGATACACGGGCAAATTGGGATCCACCGACCTCACCAGGGCGCGCACATTACCCGCGAGCTGCGTGGGCGGGCCGCTGGTGCGCACCAGCACCGTCGCCTGCGTCACGGCCGGGGTGAGGAGTGGAGTGAAGATCACGTCCTGCTTCTCTTCTTTCGGGCTGAAGTAGTGAGTATCGGCGACAATGCCGATGATCTCGACATCCGGCGTGTTGGTGGCAACGGCAATCTTCTCGCCGATAGGATTGCGGTCGCCGAAAAAGTGGCGTGCCATGGTCTGGTTGATGATGGCAACCTTGCCGGTACGATCGATGCCGTCGTCGGTGAAGTCGCGACCGGCAACGAGCGGCATCCGCATGGTCGCGAAGAATTGCGGCCCGACACCATAGTCGACCGTCCAGGGCGGCGCCTCTTTTTCCGCCGTGGTGGGGACATAGCCGGGTACCACCACCCGGGTGAGTCCGGTATTAGCCCCGAGCATCGGATTGCGGATCAGCGAGGCCGCCTGCGCTCCGGGCAACGCGCGAGCACGTTGCAGCAAGTCGCGATAGAGAGCCAAGGCGCGCTCACCGTCGTAGCCGGCGAGACGCGGGTCGGTGGTGAACATCAGGACCTGGCGCGGATTGAAGCCGAGGTCGACCCGGTAAAGGTTATCGAGGGTGCGCAGTAGCAATACCGCACCGGTCACGAGGGCGAGCGAGAGCGCGATTTGTCCGGCAATGAGCCAGCGAGCGATGCGGACCACGCCGGCGGCACCGATGGTGCGGCCCGAGCGAAGCACTTCGGCGGAGGAGACGCGGGTGGCGCGCAATG